>QOPE01000032.1 GCA_003331565.1 SAR86 cluster bacterium
AATCAGTCGATTCTGATGAGGTCAAACAGGAAACTGAAACAACCGATAAGCCAGAGCCAAGTGAAAACCAAGAGGAAAGTCATCCAGACGTAAAAGAAACATGACAATTTCAGCAGCTCAAGTAAAGGAACTAAGAGACATATCAGGCGTTGGTATGATGGAGTGTAAAAAGGCACTTACCGAGACTGATGGCGATGTTGAAAAAGCACTTGATCTTTTAAGGTCTAACAGTGCTTTGAAAGCAGAGAAAAAGTCATCGAGAACTGCTGCAGATGGGCTGATTGTTATAGCTCAAACATCTGATTACTCTGCATTGGCTGAAATAAATTCTGAAACCGATTTCGCTGCAAAAGATTCAAAATTTTTAGAATTTTGCAATGAAGTTAAGAATCATCTCGAAGAAAATAGGGTTGAGTCAGTAGAAGCTCTCAATAATGATTTCAATGAAAAAAGAGAGGCTTTAGTGCAAGCAATAGGAGAAAATATTCAGATTAGAAGGTTAGATTTGGTCGAGAATGTTGGGTCTGTGGGTACATACCTTCATTCCGACTCCAAGCTTGGAGCATTAGTTTCTATTAATATAGATAATTTTGACTTAGCAAAAGACCTAGCGATGCATGCAGCTGCTTCTAATCCTTCTTGCATTACTCAGGATGATATAGATAAAGATATTTTGGAACGAGAAAAAGCTATTTATAAAAAGCAAGCTGAAGAATCAGGTAAAAATGAGAAAATCATGGAAAAGATGGTTGAAGGTAAAGTCAGAAGATTTCTTGAGGAGGTATCCTTTGTATCCCAACCATTTGTGAAAAATCCTGATCAAAAAATTCAAGAACTCCTTGATGAGAGTGGAGCAGCAATAGTAATGATGTCTAGATTCAAAGTGGGTGAAGGAATAGAGGTCGAAAAGAAAGATTTTGCATCAGAGGTGGCAGAACAGCTTAAGTAAATGACTAAGCTTCAATACAAAAGATTGCTTGTGAAGTTTAGTGGTGAAGCTGTTGCCGGAGATGATGTTCATGGCATTGATCCAAAAATTCTTGATCATATGGCAAATTCTGTAAAGGATGTTCAGGGGCTTGGTGCAGAAATTGGTATTGTCATTGGTGGGGGTAACCTTTTCAGGGGTGAAAAGCTCAGTAAAGCTGGAATGGACAGAGTGGCAGGTGATCACATGGGCATGCTTGCTACAGTAATGAATGGAATTGCTCTGAGAGATGCCTTGGAGAGAGCTGGAGTAAAAACAAGAGTAATGTCGGCTATTTCCATGTCGGGTTTGGTTGAGCACTATGACAGGAGGCTTGCAATTCAGCTTCTTAGTGATGGATATGTTGTTATTTTTACTGCAGGAACAGGAAACCCATTCTTTACCACTGATACTGCAGGATGTCTTCGTGCAATTGAAACTCAATCCAACTTGATGTTAAAGGCAACAAGAGTAGACGGAGTTTATTCTGCTGATCCAGAAACTAATAAAGATGCAGTTTTTTATGACTCATTATCTTTTGATGAAGCTATTCAACAAAACCTGAAGATTATGGACGCAACTGCCCTAACTCTTGCTAGAGACCACTCATTACCAATAAAAGTTTTTGACTTCAGCAAAGAAAATGCCTTGCTTGACATTGCTTGCGGTAAATCAATTGGGACATTAATATCATCATGATGGACAGCATCCTTTCAGACATTAAAACTAAAATGCAAAGATCGCTTGAAGCACTTGGATATGAATTTAATAAAATTAGAACCGGAAGAGCCAATCCAAGTATTCTTGACAGTATAAAAGTAGATTATTACGGCAACCCAACACCCATTAATCAAACGGCTAATATCTTAGTAGAAGAGGGAAGAACACTTTCCATATCTCCATGGGATAAAAGCATGATTGGTGAAATAGAAAAAGCAATTCTTAAATCGGATTTAGGTTTAAATCCAAATTCATCAGGCGATTTAATAAGAATTACAATGCCAGCACTCACTGAAGAAACTCGTCAGGACTACATCAAGCAAGCACGCAATGAAGCAGAAAACTCTCGGATCTCAATTCGCAATATAAGAAGAGATGCAAATAATTCAGCAAAAGATCTTCAAAAAGAAAATGAAATTTCTGAAGATGAGCTTAAACGTATCGAAGCTGAGGTTCAAAAAACGACTGACCATTTTATAGGATTGGTTGAAGAAGAATTAAAGAATAAAGAAGCTGATCTAGCCGAGATCTAATTACTATGGCATCTGCCAACCCAGCAAATAATCCAAAAAATGTTGGGATCATTATGGATGGAAACGGCCGCTGGGCTAAACAAAATTCATTGATTACAAATCGTGGACATGAAAAAGGTGTTGCAGTTGTCAAAGAGGTAGTTAAAGAGGCAGTTCGTCAAAAACTTCAATCTTTAACTCTATATGCTTTTAGTACAGAGAATTGGTCTAGGCCAAAAAAGGAAATTTCTGGTATTAAACGCTTAATTATTGAGGCAATTCATGAACAAGTTCCTGAGTTAGCTGAACAAAAAGTTAAACTTAATTTTTTTGGTGATATAGAAACTTTTGGGAAAAAAGTCCATACAAGCATCCTTGAGGCTGAAAGAGATACCTCTTTTATAAAGCCAGCTCTCAATTTAAACATTGCATTAGGGTATGGGGGTAGGTCGGACATAATTAATGGTATTAGGACAATTGTGGATGAGGCAAAAAAAACCAAGAAAGACTTACAAATCGATGAAACTAGTTTTTTTAATTATTTGAGCGCACCAATTAATGATCTTGATGTCTTAATACGAACCGGTGGCGATCATAGAATTAGTAATTTTCTTTTGTATCACATTGCATACACTGAGCTAATTTTTGTTGATAAGCTTTGGCCAGATTTCAGTTCAAATGATTTTCAGGATTGTTTGAATTCTTTTAAAAAAAGGAAAAGACGTTTTGGAAAAAGAGTTTAATAAGAATCTAATATCAAGGGTCCCTATAGCTCTTTTGATGGCAGCTGTAATTATTTTAGCCCTAGCTTATGGAAACTCTCTTTTTATAAAAATATTTATTCTAGCTATTACTATTCTTGCAGCTCTTGAACTGCTGAATTTTATTGGGCGAAGTTTATTTAATATTCTATTTTTAGTATCAGCGTTAGTTGGGATTCTATTCCTCCAAGAAAACATAAAGGTATTATTGGCAATATTTGGCTTCTATTTATGGACTGGAATCATGATCCTTATGGCATTTAGACAGCTACCTAAATTAAAAATATTTATGCCTTACATGATGATAATTTTCTTATCCATATTTTTGTCCTCTGGAATACTAATCAGTTCAAGTCAATCACTTCCAATCAATGGAAATCTTCTTTTGTTTGTAGTTATCTTAAATACTGCACTTATTGATATAGGAGCGTATTTATTTGGAAACTTATTTGGTAAAAATAAGATTTTTCCTTTAATAAGTCCAAACAAGACCGCAGAGGGACTTATTGGCGGCTCATTACTTTCAATAATTTTTATCTCCTCAATGTTTGTACTTAACTTTATTCCTCAATTAGTTTTCCTTGCTATTTTGGCTAGCATTCCTCTTACGTTTGTTGGTGATTTATTTGAAAGCTATTTAAAAAGAGTTTCAGATGTAAAAGATTCAAGCTCATTATTGCTTAGCCATGGTGGCTTCTTGGATAGAATTGATTCACACCTTCCTGCATTCACAACTGTGGCAGGCATTTTGTTTTTGTCGTTATGAGAGGTGTATTTATTTCAGGTGGAACAGGAAGTATTGGCTCCAGCGCCTTGAGTGTTATTCGACAAAATACCGATAGCCTAAAATTGATAGGCTTTTCATACAACAATAATCATGAAAAGGCTAAGGAAATCATTAGTGAATTTAAGCCCAAATATGTGTTTTCGAATCAGCTAACTGATCTTGATGTGCCCAATCAAATAACTGACGAAGATGATTTGATGGAAGTTTTTTGTTTAGAATCTATAGAATTTATTATTTGTGGTGTTTCGGGCTTTGAAGGTTTGAAATCTACAATGCTAGCCTCAAAGTCTGGAAAAAAGATTTTATTAGCAAACAAAGAAAGTATTGTTACCGCTGGCAGTATTTTTTTAGAAAGTTGTAAAAAGTACGATAGTCAGATATTTCCAATAGATAGCGAGCATAATGCAGTTTTGCAATGTCTAGATACTAAGAGCAGCAACTCTGAAATAAGCAAAGTGATGCTTACTGCATCTGGTGGTCCCTTTTATGGCATGAGCATGGATCAGCTTAAAGAAATTACACCAGAACAAGCAGCCAATCATCCTAATTGGAAAATGGGAACAAAAATTTCTATTGACTCAGCAACTCTAATGAATAAATGTCTTGAAGTAATCGAAGCCGCAATCCTTTTTAAAATTGAGAGCGATAAAATCAATGCTGTCATCCATCCTCAAAGTATTTTGCATGCTATGGTTACTTATGTTGATGGATCCTCAATTGCGCATCTAAGCAATCCATCCATGGAGGTGCCTATCGCAAATATGCTCAGGGGTGATAACAGAATAAGTATAAATTTTGAGGAGCTATTAACATCTGAGAGAGCATTAGAATTCTTTCCTATACCTCATGAAAAAGAATCCTTATTTGAAATTGCAAGTGATGTGATCAAGCGTCAAGGAAATAGAGGCGCAATTTTTAATGCAATAAATGAGGTAGCAGTTCAGCAATTTCGTGATTCTAAAATAAGTTTTCTTGATATTGATAAGGTTATAAAGGGAACTTATAGTGTTATGCCAATGTCAAAGCTGGACTCAATTGAGGAAGTTTATTTTTATGACCAAGAAGCACGCATAAAGTCATTGGAAATGATAAAATCTTTATCCCATTAACTAGCATATGATTTATTTTTTTTCAGCCATAGTATTACTCGGTGTACTGATTACAATTCATGAATTCGGTCATTTTATTGTTGCAAGATATTTTGGTGTTTATGTCCAACGATTTTCTATAGGTATGGGACCTGTTTTTTACAAGAAACATGATAAACAGGGAACCGAATTTGCACTTTCTGCATTACCTCTCGGTGGTTATGTGGCTATGTTATCGGACAGAGCAATTGCAGAAGACGAATCCATCTTAGATGGATTAAGCAAAGAACAACTTGCAAATACCTTTGAATCTAAACCTAAATGGCAACGAGCACTTATTATGCTTGCTGGGCCTGTAGCAAATTTTCTTTTGGCAATCCTGGTTTTTGCAATCATCTATTCAAATTCTGTTGAAAGACAGTTTGATGCAACCGTTGTCTTAAATGAAACCTCCAAAATAGAGAATCAATATACTTTCGAAGGTGGTGACGTTCTTGAGTTCATAGAGGGCAAAAAAATTAATAACCTTCAAGATTTGCGGCTTGAGTTATTATCCCATTCTGGCAAATCTGGCTTCATTAATCTTGGCTTCAAAGATACTGTAGGAAATAAGTTTGAAGAAGCAATTGAAGTCAATAACTTTTTAAGCGATGAAAGTGAACAGATTAATCCTGAAAATGCCCTTGGTTTCTCAATTGATCTTAAATTAAGACCATATATTGGCCAAATAGCTGATGGCTTGCCTGTTGCTTCAAGCGGTCTTCAAGTTAATGACCTTATTTTGAGCGTGGAATCTCAGCCCATTAAATACTTCGATGATATTCGAGAGGTTATAGCATCATCAAGATCAGTGATCCAGATCGAGGTTTTAAGAGACTCGCAAAGATTATATTTTGATGTTGAACTCTCTAAAAGATTGGTTGAAGGAGTGGAACAAAACTATATTGGTATTGTGCCCGGAACTAGATTAAATATTATTGAATCTATTGTTAAAGGAGTAAAAGAGACCTATAACATGAGCTATAAAACAATTACTTTTATTGGCAAAATGTTGAGCGGCAACCTTGGAACTCAAAACCTGAGTGGGCCCATTGGCATAGTCCAAATGGCAGGGGACACTGCAAAAGCAGGGATTATTCCATTTCTATACTTAATGGCCTTATTGAGTATTTCTTTAGGGGTACTAAATTTGTTACCAATCCCAGTACTAGATGGAGGACAACTCGTATTGCTGGGCGTTGAAGCAATAAATAGAGGACCAATTCCTGAAAAAGTTGAAAATGTCATTTACTCCGGTGGATGGGCGCTGGTTATGCTACTGATGTTTTTTGCAATATTCAACGATATATCAAGATTTTTCTAGGGGACATCTTGAAAAAGCTTTTACTAACAATATCTTTGATGTTCTCAGTATTGGTGAGTGCATTTGATGAATTCGTGATTTCAGATATTAGAGTTGTTGGCCTTCAGAGAGTATCCGTAGGGAGCATATTTACAATAATACCTATCACTGTTGGAGACACAATGTCACAGGATAAAGTTAGAGATATTATTGTGGCACTATTTGAAACAGAACAATTTAATAACATAGAAATTTTAAGAGATGAAACTGCTCTAATTATTCAGTTAGAAGAAAGACCTTCAATATCAATCATAGAGTTAGATGGAAATTCTGCTCTTAAGTCTGAAGATCTTTTACAAGGTCTAAAAGGAGCTGGTATATCTGAGGGAGAAGTTTACAAGCGCTCAACCTTAGAGGGTATGAAAAGTGAGTTGGTTAGACAGTATGCCTCTCAGGGTAGATACGGAGCAGGAGTAGATGTAGAAACACAAAATCGACCTAGGAATACAGTAGATGTAAAAATTATTATTGATGAAGGGCAATCAGCAAAGATTAAAAGCATTAAAATTATTGGAAATAAGTTTTTTTCAGATGATGAGCTGCTAAGCATATTTGAACTATCTGAGGGTAATTGGTTTTCTTTCTTTTCGAGCAGTGATAGATACTCAAAAGAAAAACTAGAGGGTGATATTGAAAATTTAGAGTCATTTTATCTTGACCGAGGATATTTGAAGTATTCACTTGAATCTATTCAGGTTAGTGTTTCGCAGGATAAAGAAAATGTTTTTATTTCAATGAGTATTCTCGAAGGAGAAAAGTATACTGTTGATGAAGTTAATATTATTGGTGATATTCCTTTATCAGAAAATATTTATCAACCAATACTCGAAACTTTAAAAGGGCAAACATATTCTCAAGCTCAAATAACCCAAATTGAAGATTACTTCACTAATTTGTTGGGTAACGAGGGTTATACTTTTGCAGAAGTCAGAGGAAATCCAGAAATTAAAGATGATAAAGAATTAGTTGATTTACTTTTCGTAGTTCAACCAGGGAATAGAACTTATGCAAGAAAGATAAACTTTAGTGGCAATCATCTTACCAATGATGAGGTGCTAAGAAGAGAAATGAGGCAGTTTGAAGGAGCATGGGCCTCAGATAATCTTATTGAAAATTCAAAAGTCAGGTTAGAGCGCTTGGGATATTTTAAGCAGGTAAATGTAGAAACCATACCTGTGCCTGGCACTGAGGATCAGGTTGATATTGAGTTTTCAGTGGAAGAAGAAAGTACCTCAAGTATTGGAGGCTCAATTGGTTATAGTGACTTTGGTCTTAATTTGGGCTTGAATCTTCAAGACCAAAACTTTTTAGGGACTGGAAACAGGGTAAGCATTGGTCTCAATAAAAGTATTTATCAAGAACTATATAGTATTTCATTCTTTGATCCCTATTTCACTATTGATGGTGTAAGCAGGGGATACAGCATATATTTTAGGGAAACAGACTACGGAGAGTTTAATGTTGCAAACTACCTAACAAATTCATTAGGAACAGGTATTCAATTTGGATATCCAATTAATGAGATTGAAAGAATTGGACTGAATTTAAACTATGATAAGACTGATATAGATCCAGGCTCACTGCCCGCAAGAGAGATTACCAACTTTCTTAATTCAGAAGGCACAATATTTGAAACACTAAAAGCTCAAGCAGTATGGTCTCGAATTACACTTAATAGAGGATTATTTCCAACTAACGGGTCTTCAGTAGATTTAATGTTGCAAACAACATTGCCGGGAAGTGATATAAATTATTATAAAATTAATGTTCGTAACAAAATTTATAGACCCCTTGGTGTTGCAGATTTAGTTTTTGGTTTTGTAGGCGAACTTGGGTACATAGATGCATTTAGTGACACAAAAGTAACTCCTTTTTTTGAGAACTTCTATTCAGGTGGGCCTAGATCTCTGAGAGGCTTTGAATCAAATACACTTGGCCCTAGAGTCACACCAGCTCCATGTTATGAATATGATCCGGTAAATGATATTTGCCCAGACATTATTGATACTGATGGTGATGGCATAGCGGATTCACCTGCACAAAATCCATATGCGTTTTCACAGTACGATGATCCAATTGGAGGTAATTTATTGATTGAAGGCAGCTTACAGTTAATTTTTAAACTTCCAATTGTAGATGATACTAGATCAATGAGATCAGCATTTTTTTTAGATTTTGGTAATGTTTTTTCAACTGATTGCCAAGATTACCAGCTTAATTGTTCAGACCCGTCCATCGATGAGCTGAGGTATTCAATTGGTGTCGGGATTACATGGATTACCGGTTTTGGCCCAATGAGTTTCAGTTTTTCACAACCTTTTAATGATGGGCCATTTGATAGGACTGAAGAATTTCAATTTACTATAGGAACTACATTGTAAGTTTTAATAGTGTTTTTTTTTATAATTAATATAAAATATACCAACTTTAGTTGAGGGGCAAAATGAAAAAATATTTACTTGGACTATTTCTTACAGGACTATTTGCTGTTCCATCCTTTGCAATTGATGGAGCTGCTGTAATAGATATCAGAACAGCTGTACTTGCAACTCAGGCCGCTAAAGATGCATTTCAGTCACTAGAAGAAGAAACAGAATATGCTAACAACTTAGAGCAAGCTAGGGTTCTTCAGGCTGATAGGCAAGCTCTTGCTGAAAAGCTACAAAAGGAAGCTGAAACTCTTTCGCAAGAGGAAATTGCTGATATGCAAAGATCTATTCAAGAAAAATCAAAGGATCTTGAATTTATTGTTGGTAAGATTCAAACCAAACAAAACGAAACAGCTGATAAAGTATTTAGGGACTTAAACCCCTCTGTTCAAAAAATATTACAAGAATTAATAGCTGCCAAGCAAGTAAAGATTCTTTTGGGAAGAGAGAACGTTCTTTTTGCAGATCCCTCACTTGACTTAACTGATGACGTTACATCCATGCTTGATGTTGCCGCTCAATCTGAATAAAACATTTGCCAGATTCTAAGTTCTCCCTTGAAAAAATAGCTCAGTTTTTAGAAGGCAAGCTAGAGGGAGATCCCAACGCTGAAGTAATCAATGTTTCAGGTATTGAAAGCACCGCTTTGAATACTATTACGTTTTCAACTGATACAAAAACACTAAAAAAAGCTAAGAACTTTCTTGCAACAGCTATAGTACTTCCTAAGGGCATAGACTCAAGTATTTGTGAGAATGTAATTTATGTTGATGATCCATATTTTGCATTTGCAAGATTAACTCAGTTATTTAAAGATCAAACAAAGCCTTTCATTCAAGGACGAAGCTTCATACATGATTCATCATCAATTGGAGAGGGGACGGTTATTTCTAATAATGCTTACATAGGTCAAGATTGTGAAATAGGCAATAATGTTTTGATAGGACCTAATGTATTTATTGGTAATAAATGTATCGTAGGATCAAAAACTATCATTCATGCAAACACATCAATCATTCGAGATGTAAACATTGGCGCTAATTGCATTATCCATTCAAATGTTTCTCTTGGTACAGATGGCTTTGGTTTTGCACCTGCTAAAAGTGGCTATGAAAAAATTGAGCAACTTGGAGGATTGATAATTGGAGATAATGTTGAAATAGGCGCAGGTTGCACTATTGATAGGGGCGCGATAAACAATACCCATATCCATGATGGCGTTAAATTAGATAATCAGGTACATATTGCTCATAACGTAATTTTGGGTGAAAACTCAGCAATCGCAGCATCATGTGCAATTGCAGGTTCAACTATCATAGGAAAGAACTTACAGATGGGTGGACTGTCTGGAATTTTAGGCCATCTAATGATATGCGATGATGTTTTTGTTGGTGCTCATACACTTATTACAAAAAGCATCAAAAAGCCTGGTAAATATATTGGGATAATGCCTGCTCAATCTCATAATGATTGGGCTAAATCATCTGTTTTCATTCGCAAACGAAATAAAGATTAATATGTACGATCTTGATCATGTAAAGAAACATCTGCCGCATAGGGATCCATTTTTATTGGTAGACAGAGTTATTGAGGTGGATCTTGGTAATAAAATTCATGCTCAGTGGGACATAAAGCCTGAAGCTGATTTTTTTAGAGGACATTTTCCTGATAAACCAGTATTACCTGGAGTTTTAATAATTGAATCGTTAGCACAAGCAGCTGGAATATTAGGCTTTATGACTATGAACAAGACGCCCGAAGAGGGCAGCATCTATTATTTTGCTGGCGCAGATAAAGTAAGGTTCAGACAACCTGTTGTTCCTGGAGAAGTCCTTGATCTATTCTCAGCAGTTGAAAGTGTGAAAAGTGGGATTTGGAAATTTAATTGTTACGCTGAGGTAGAGGGTAAAAAAATTTGTTCAGCCATGATATTGTGTGCTGATCGCCCTAAATAACTATGTCTGATCAATCTTTTATCCATCCAAGTGCCAAGGTAGATAGCTCAGCTACTATAGGTCCTTTTTGTTTTATAGGCGAAGGGGTTACAGTTGGACCAGAATGCGAACTAAAATCTCATGTTGTGATTAAAGGGCCAACAACCATTGGTCCCAAGAATGTTTTCTATCAGTTTTGCACAGTCGGCGAGGATACTCCGGATAAAAAATTTCAAGGTGAAAAGACAACTCTTCAGATTGGCGAAGGCAATATTTTTAGAGAAGGTTTCACTGCGCATCGGGGAACAGTTCAAGACAAATCAACTACTGTTATTGGTGATTACAACCTGTTTATGGCTTACTCTCATGTTGCTCATGATTGTGTGGTTGGAAATAATAATGTCTTTGCGAATAATAGCGGTATAGCTGGACATGTAAATGTAGGAAATTTTGCTACGCTGGGTGCTGTCTCACTCATCCATCAATTTTGTAATGTTGGCAGTTATGCATTTACTGGCCTTAACACGGTAATAACAATGGATATCCCAGCATTTGTAAAAGTTGCTGCTAATCCTGCTAGACCTATTGGCCTTAATACCATTGGGATGCAAAGAAATGGTTTTTCTGATGATGAGATTGCCGTTTTGAAAAAAGCATATCGAATTGTTTATCGAAAAGGTTACTCTTTAGAGGATGCCATTTCGTCTCTTAATGAATTAGACATAAATCAAAAAGGCCTTAAAGAATTTATCGAATCTATAGAGCAATCCTCAAGAGGCTTATTGCGCTAGGTGCAAAATTCTAAATTAAGAATAGGTATTATTTCTGCTGAAAAATCAGGTGACTATCTAGCAGCAAGCTTCATCGATTCTTTGAAATCCTCTGGCAAAGATTTTGAATTATTTGGAATTGGTGGAGAGGAACTAAATAAATTTAATATTTCTAGACCCCAAGATTTTGATAGAGAAATTTTGAATGTGATGGGAATTATTGATCCATTAAAGAACTTAAGACCAATCTTAAGAGCTAGAAAACAAATACTCGATTTTTTTATTAGTGAAAATATTAATATTTTT
>QOPE01000033.1 GCA_003331565.1 SAR86 cluster bacterium
AGTAGATTCAATTCCAAGAATGGTTGAAGAGGCCATCAAGCCATTAAATGATGAATAATTTTCACATCATTATCCCGGCAAGATTAGAATCAACTCGATTAAAAAATAAAGTTTTATTAGAGATCAACGGTAAATCAATCGTTCAATTGGTTTACGAAAAAGCTCAATCCATCAATCCACTTTCAGTTACTGTTGCAACTAATCACAAAGATATCTTTGATCATATTAAATCTCTTGGGGGTGAGGTTTTGATGACTTCATCTGATCATCAATCTGGAATGGATAGGGTGAATGAAGCAGCATCATTACTTCAGATCAGTGATGACGAAACGATCCTAAATCTTCAAGGCGATGAGCCATTGATGCCAGAGAACATAATTATTGAAACAGGAAATTCAATACGATCTAACATAAAGATTGCTACAGCTGCATGTGTGTTATCTGATAAAAATGAGATTACCGATCCAAATAATGTGAAGGTTGTTACAACCAATAATAATTATGCTCACTACTTTTCAAGGTCTTTAATACCTCACACCAATGAGATCTCAGATATTACTTATTATCAACATTTAGGCATTTATTCTTATAATCGAGGCATTTTACAAGAATTGGCAAATTTAGATATCACGTATCTTGAAAAGACTGAGAGGTTAGAGCAACTAAGATTTTTAGATCATGGTTATAAAATCTATGTAAACAAATATGATCAACCTGCACCAATAGGTATTGATACGGATAAAGATTACAAGAAAACTTTATCAATCTTAAGTGAAAAATGACTTTAAGATCATCATTTGGGATAAGTTTTAAACCCAATAATTATTTTGAACTTACCACTGCAGATCTAAAACAAAAACTACAATCAATTGATGCTAAAAAAGCTGTAATCCTAGGTGAGAATACCAATTCTATTTTTAATGAATCCGTTGCACTCGATTGTGTTAGATACATTGATAATGAACTATCAGTCGATGGTTCTACTATCACGGCAGGTGCTTCAATAAATTGGCATGAATTAGTAAAAATTTCTATTAATAATAATTTATATGGACTTGAAAATTTAGCACATATTCCAGGAAGTGTTGGTGCTTCACCTATTCAAAATATTGGTGCCTATGGTCAAGATGTTTCGCAAGTTATTAAATTTGTTGAATGTCTTGATTTGGAATCATTAGAAATCTTTCAATTAACCAATAGTGAATGTAATTTTTCTTATCGATCATCAATTTTTCAATCTAAGAAATATCTAATTACAAAAGTTTCATTTGACCTTGAAACTACTTTCAAGCCAAATTTGAACTATAAGTCTCTTTCAGAGTATGTGGCAAAAAATTCAATAAATATTTCCAAAGAGAATATTATTGAAACCATTGGAAGAGTAAGGGCGCTAAGACTTCCTGATATTAAAGTGCTACCAAATTGTGGCAGTTTTTTTAAAAATCCAATTATTGATAGTGATCAAGATGTAGACTCAAAGATAGATATTATTGAAATTTCAGAATCATTTAAAAAATTGTCAGCAGCTAGCATGATTGGTCATGTGAAACATAAACTTAATTTGCAGGGAGGAATCGAGTTATATAAAAATCATGATTTAGTCTTAACTAATCCTAAAAATGCATCGTTCACTGAGCTATTGGAATCAATTGAGTCAATTAAAAATACTGTCTTCAATGAGTTTGGTATTAATTTGCAGACTGAGCCAATAATTTACAAATGATTCTCTTGTCCCTAATTGCGCATCTCTTAGCTGTAGCATCACCTGGTCCTGATACATTTATAGTGATGAGACAGACTTTAGCTTCTGGATTTAAGGCTGGATTAAGTTCCGCTATTGGTATTGGCTTAGGGATTTTAATACATTGTTCATTAGCACTTTACGGACTAAGTGCTTTGATATTAAGTGACCCCATAGGAAGTTATATACCTTACATAGGATCTATTTATCTTATTTTTTTGGGAGTTCAATCAGTTGCTTCAAGAAATATCAGCCTCGAAGATAATAAAAACACCCTGGATAGAAGATCTTTATTAATTGGCTTTTTTACAAATATTTTAAATTTAAAAGCATTCATCTTTTTTGTTTCCCTGTTTAGTGCCTTAACATTAAGGTATACAACATATGAAATTAGTTGGTTGATAATTTATTTTTCATTAGCAACTACAGCTTGGTTTATTTTTCTAGCCTATTTTTTAAGTATTCCATCAATCAAAAAAATTTATACTGACAAAGTATCGCTAATAAATAAAATACTGGGGATTATCTTAATAATTATGGGCTTATTAGTTTTAATAAATATTTTATGAAGTTAGAAGATCTATCTAAACAAATTAAGCAGACTCCTGGTTTTCCTCCAGTTCATTTATGGAATCCAGATTTATGTGAAGGAGTAAAATTTAACATTGATAGAAATGGTGAATGGTTTTATCAAAACTCCCCGTTAAAAAAGGAATCATTAAAAATCTTATTTGCTTCAATATTAAAGAAAGAAAATAATAATTATTATTGTGTTACACCTGTAGAAAAAGTGCTTGTTAAAGTTGATTTGGCACCTTACATGATTATTGATTTTCGCATCGATAATGATACCTACATCTTTGATACCAACTTGAATTATTCATTTGCTCTTAAAGATACTCAAATTTCATTTCTAGAATCCAACGAAGAAATAATACCTATTATTGATGTACGTGATTCAATTGAAGGATTTTTTTCAAGAAATATTTATTATGAATTAATTAACACAGGTTATGAAAGAGATGGTGCACTTTATATTAAAAGTGCCAATCAGGAGTATTGCTTTGGGAAGCTATAGGTTAAGCGTATCCTCAATCCAAGCATCAATATTTTCTTCAAGCATGTAAAGCGGTATAGCTCCTCTTTTTAAGACTTCATGATGAAAATCTTTTACATCGTATAAATCACCAAGTTTTTCTTTAGATCTATTTTTTAGCTCAAGAATCTTAAGTTGACCAATCTTATATGCCAGAGCCTGTCCTGGCCAATTAATGTATCTATCAACTTCATTAATAATGTCCTGCTGAGTTTTAGCAGAGTTATCTAAAAAATAGTTAATTGCATCCTGACGAGACCAGTCCATATAATGCATACCAGTATCAACCACAAGCCGAATAGCTCTCCACATATCATAAGTTAGTTGACCAAATTTAGAGTAGGGGTCCTTATAAAGCCCCATGTCATAACCAAGACTTTCACTGTAAAGTCCCCAACCCTCAACAAATGCAGTAAAGCCACCATATTTTCTAAAATTTGGTAAATCCAGCTCCATAGCTAGTGCAATTTGTAAGTGGTGTCCTGGAACTGCCTCATGAACACTAAGAACTTCAATCTCATATTTAGGTCTAACTTCAGGTCTATAGAGATTGACATAGTAATATCCAGCACGAGACCCATCAGCAGCAGGTCTTTGGTAATAGGCTGTCGTTGTATCTGGTGCACTTTCTTCAGGAATAGGCTTAATCCCATATGGTATTGATGGTAATACTTTAAATAGATTTACTAGTTCAGGATCTAATCTTTTAGACGTTGCTAGATATTCTTTAAACAAATCATCAGGATTATCAAAATAAAATTTAGGATTCGTTCGTAAGTCATTGAGAAAACCCTTAAAAGTACCTTTCCACGAAACGGATTCAATAACATCATCCATTTCATCTCTGATTATTTTAACTTCCTTTAATCCAATTTGATGAATTTCTTCAGGTGTTAAGTCAGTTGTTGTGAACCTCCTAGCAGTAAATTCATAATACGCCTTGCCATTAGGAATATCACTGATGCCTATTGATATCCTACAATTTGGTAGATATTCCTTCTCAAAAAATTTTAACAAGTTTTTATAAGCAGGAATGATATCTCTGCTAATGACTTCAAGAGCTTGATCTTGAATTTCTTTAATTTCATCTTCAGAAAATAATCGTGAATCCATTTCAGCGAAATGCTTAAAGAAGGGACTTTTGTAAGCTGTAGTATTAGCTTGAAGTTTAATTTGCTCCTTAACTCTTTCCATTAAGATTTTTGGAGGCATAACATTATTTTCAATGCCTTGGGAGGCCATAGCAATTTCATTAGTAATTAGATCAGGAACTTTTTTAAGACGTTCAATCCAGTCAATGTAGTGATCAATGGATCTAAAAGGCAAAACTGAGGTAGTATCATGAATTAATTGAATGCCACCTCTGTGACTAAATGGCAATAAATAAAGTTTGTATTGCTGCATCTCAACAGACTCAGATACTTGCTTAACGAACAATCTATAATTTGTTAAATCATCTTCACTAAATGATTTTGGATTAACGCTTTCTAATTCGATAAGCATCTCCTTTTCGTACTCATGGTCTTGAAAGATTTTTCTTAGGGAACTATCTCCCCATTCTTGGTTTCTTGAAAGGTCGCCCATGCTTGAGGCATAAACCGGATTATCAAATATAACTTTGTTCCATTGCTCATCAACAATTGAATTAAATTTATCAATATCTGAAACTTCTGAGCAAGAAGTAATTAGAATAATAATGAGAAATGATTTTATAAATTTTGAAGTGTCCATATTACATATTTGGGTAATTCGGTCCTCCAGTTCCTTCAGGCGTAACCCATTTAATATTTTGTGATGGATCTTTAATATCACACGTTTTGCAGTGCACACAGTTTTGAGCATTAATTACAAATTTATGCTCTCCGTTATCCTCAACGACCTCATAAACACCAGCAGGACAATATCTTTGTGCAGGCTCATCATAAATGGGTAAGTTGGTAGAAATAGGTATAGAAGGATCTTTTAATTGTAAATGACATGGCTGATCTTCTTCGTGATTTGTATTGGAAAGAAAAACCGAAGAAAGCTTATCAAAACTTACTTTCCCATCAGGTTTTGGGTAATCAATTTTAGGGGATTCAGAGGCTTTCTTTAAACAAGCATAATCAGGAGTTTTATGATGAAGAGTAAATGGTAGCTTTCCTCGAAAAACAAACTGATCAATCGCAGCTAGGGCAACTCCCATCAAACCCTTAAATCCTAATTTAAGGCCCTTATGTAAAAATGGACCCCAATTCCTTGCTTTATAAAGTTCAGCATTGATCCAAGAATTTACAAATGCATTTTCGTATTCTGTTAAGTCCTGATTGAGTTTATCGTTTGCTATTGCATCAAATACTACCTCGGAGGCCAGCATGCCAGATTTCATTGCTGTATGAGTCCCTTTAATTTTCGGAAAATTAAGAGTTCCTGCATTATCTCCAACCAGTAAACCTCCAGGAAAAGACATTTTTGGTCTTGATTGATATCCACCTTTAATAAGAGCTCTTGCACCGTAAGCTACACGAGTCCCTTTTTCTAATATATTTTTTATATCTTTATGCTGTTTCCATTGTTGGAATTCATCAAATGGACTTAAGTGAGGATTGTCATAATCCAAAGGCACTACATAACCTAAGTAAACCTGATTATTTTCACCATGATAAAAATATGATCCAGAGATAGTTCCATTGCTTGGCCATCCCATGGTATGCATTACTGTACCTTCTTCATGGTCTTCGGGTTGAATGTCCCAAATTTCTTTAAATCCAATCCCATAATGTTGTGGATCTTTGTCATTATCTAAGTTGAACTTAGCGATTAATTCTTTTCCTAAATGTCCTCTGCAACCTTCAGCAAAGATAGTGTACTTACCACGTAACTCCATCTCTGGTTGATAACTTGGCTTTTTTTCACCGTTTTGTGAGACTCCCATTTCTCCAGTTACTATTCCTTTAACTATCCCATCTTCAACAATAATATCTGAGGCAGTAAAACCTGGAAAAATCTCTACTCCTAATTGCTCGGCTTGTTCACCAAGCCATCTGCAGAAATTAGCCAAGCTCATAATATAATTTCCATGATTGTTAAATGTGGGTATTAAAAAGGTTGGGAAGGGTATTTTGAAAGATGAATTTTGGGAAATCATGAATTTAACAACATCCTTTTTGGCAGGATTATTTAAAGGAGCTCCTTTATCCTTCCAATCGGGAATTAGTTCATTTAATGATGTTGGCTCAAAGACATTACCTGAAAGTATATGAGCTCCTATTTCCGAACCTTTTTCAATAAGACAAATGCTTAATTCTTTATTATTTTCTTTTGCTAATTGTGCGAGCTTTATGGCGCTACTTAATCCTGATGGACCAGCTCCTACAATCACTACATCGTAGTTCATTACATCACGTTCCATGATTGATCCTTTGACTTTTATTTTTCTTAAAAAACATTACAATTATAGCTCTTAAAAGACGTTCACACTATATTACTAAATAAATATGAAAATTCTCGTACCAATTAAAAGAGTTGTTGACTATAACGTTAAAGTAAGGCCTCTTAGCGATAATTCAAATGTTGATCTAAACAATGTAAAAATGGCAGTCAATCCGTTTTGTGAAATTGCTGTAGAAGAGGCAGTACGATTAAAAGAAAGTGGTACAGCTTCAGAGATTATTGCTGTTACTGTTGGCACATCTGCTTCACAAGAACAGCTGAGGACTGCTTTAGCTTTAGGTTGTGATAGAGCAATTCTCATAGAATCTGAGGAAAATCCTGAGCCTTTAGTGATAGCAAAGGCGTTAGCAAAAATATTTGAAGAAGAAAATCCTGATCTCATTATTTTAGGAAAGCAGGCAATTGACGGTGATAATAATCAAACTGGTCAAATGCTCTCTGCAATTCTTGATCTTCCACAAGCTACATTTGCTTCAAAATTAGTAATCGAAGGTCAGACTGCAAATGTAACCAGGGAAATTGATGGTGGATTACAAACCATCAAGGTTAATTTACCCGCAATTATAACTACTGATTTAAGATTAAATGAACCAAGATATGCATCTTTACCCAATATCATGAAAGCAAAGAAAAAAGAGCTTGCTACTAAAAACATTAATGATCTTGGCATTGATACATCAGCAAGAACAGAAATTATATCGGTAGAACTACCACCAGAAAGAGAAGCTGGTATAAAAGTTGAGTCAGTTGATGAGTTGGTTGATAAATTAAAAAATGAGGCTAAAGCAATATGAGTATTTTAGTAATAGCAGAACATGATAACACCAGCATTAGACCATCAACCCTTAATACTATTGCTGCAGCAAAGCTATTAGATGATGATATACATCTATTTGTCGCAACTAATAACTCCGAGCTTCCTAATTCCGCATCAACTATAGAAACTATTTCTAAGGTGATTTCAAGTGTCGATGATACGTTAGAGCATCAACTCCCTGAAGCTCTTGCTCCAATGATTAAGGAAGTAGCAACAAGTTATTCTCACGTATTAGCACCGGCAACAACATTTGGAAAAAACTTAATGCCTAGAGCTAGTGCGCTTTTAGATTCACAACAGATATCAGATATATCAGGCGTGATTGACCAGGATACATTTAAAAGACCGATTTACGCAGGAAGTTGTATTGCCACAGTTAAATCTAATGACTCCGTTAAGCTTATTACTGTTAGGGCTACTGCATTTGATCCTGTTCAGCTTAGTGGAGGCTCTGCAGCTGTTGAAAGTTTTGATAGTGTTGTTAGTAATGATAAAAGTGAATTTGTAAGTGAGGAAATCGCTAAAAGTGATAGACCTGAATTAACAGCGGCTGATGTAATTATTTCTGGTGGTAGAGGCATGCAGTCAGGAGATAACTTCCATCTTCTAGAAACTATTGCAGATAAACTTGGTGCTGCTGTGGGTGCTTCAAGGGCTGCCGTTGATGCTGGATTTGTTCCAAATGATTATCAAGTTGGTCAAACAGGAAAAATTGTTGCCCCAAATCTCTATATTGCAGTAGGTATATCTGGTGCCATTCAACACCTTGCAGGGATGAAAGACTCAAAGGTTATTGTGGCCATAAACAAAGATGAAGATGCACCAATATTTCAAGTTGCTGATTATGGCTTAGTAGCAGACCTTTTTAATGCTCTTCCTGAGCTTGCTGATAAAATTTAACTTACTGATTTAAAGTTATATTTTTTGAAAGTGCTTCCAGTGCACTCGAGCTATTTCCATTAATGATTTCATGCTCTTTTGCAGAAAGGCAATATCTCCATAATGGATATTCTTTAGCTACGCCCATTCCACCATGGAGGTGCTGTGCCGCATAAGACGTTCTGTGTAGGACATTACCAGTTATATACTTTAAATTTAAAATTTGATTTTCTAAATCACAACCTGAACTATATAAATATGATGCTTGTTGAAGGTTTAGATCAAGTTCTTGATGGTCTATAAACATATTTGCAGCTCGGTGTGATACTGCTTGAAATGATCCAATAGGCCTATCAAACTGCTCCCTTTCACTAGTATAAGCTGCAGTTAATTCCAACATCTTTAAAACCATCCCTCTAGCCAAAGAAGCCTGAATAAGCACTCTTCGAGCATAGATATTCTTTAATAAATAAAGTCCTTCACCTGATTTATTGATAATTGATTCTTTGCTAATAATTACACCATCAAGATTTAACTTAGAGTAGGGGACCTTACTGGTAACATCAAGAGAAGTAATTTCTAATTGATCCGTTTCTATGAAAGCTAAATATACTCCATCATCAGTTATAAAGGATATTAAAACTTTCTTAGCAATATCTAGATTGTAAGAGAGTATTTTTGTGCCTGATAGCTCATAGCCATTGTTTAATAATTTCCCGGTAACTTTTGGAGATTCAATTTCAAAATTTAACGGCTCATTAAGTGCGGATGTATATGAATATAATTTGTTTGAAAGTAAATCCTTTAAAATTTCTGAAAGACCTTTAAATGATGATTCTTGAAGTGTAATTAGAACATCAGATACTAGTGCAGATGGATTAAGAGGACTATTCGAGTATCCCAGTTCTTCAGACAATATCTTAATTACATCAAAATTAATTTTATTTGTATCTTGATCCACAAGAAAACCCTGGTTAATAAGCTCACTAAGTAATGCAGGATCATATCTATGAGAATCAAACTTTTTAAGGTAGTCCTCACCACTAAAGGATTCAAGGAGTTTTTTTAGACTTTCTCTAATTAACTTTTCTTCACTAGATGACGAAAAATCCATTATCTTGATCTTGGCATTAATAACCCAGCCATAGAAATGATATCTCGTTGTACTTCATTTGTTCCACCACCAAAGGTAAGGATTGAGGCAGTTCTATACATTCTTTCCAGTCTACTGTTAAGAATTGATAAACTGTCATCTCTAATAATTGAGAGTTCACCAAAGATCTCCATCATCATTCTGTAAGCTTCTATAAAATACTCAGAACCATATATCTTAGCTAAGGAAGCGTCTGTCATTGAAAGGACATTATTCTCCATTCCCCAAACTTGTTTCCAACAGATCAATTTAAGTGTCTCCAAGCCAGAATAGATTTTTGCAAAATTAGATTTAACCCAATCAATATCCGAAAGAACATTTGTTGAGTCAACCTTCGTTGATTTTGCTAACGATAATAACTGATTATACAACTCATCCACTGGACCATGATTAACAAGAGCAAGTCTTTCTAGATTTAGTTGACTCGTTATTAGATTCCAGCCAGAATTTAGCTCACCTACTAAATTGTCTTTTGAAACATAGATATCATCATAGTAAGTCATATTAGTTGTTACATCACCCAGAGTCTGAATAGGCGTATAAGAGAACCCGTCATCATCGGTGGGAACAATAAACATTGAAATGCCTTTATGCTTTTTTACCTCATTGTTTGTTCTGGCTGCCAACCAAATATAGTCAGCATAATTCGCTAAACTAGTCCAAATCTTTTGACCATTAATTTTAAATCCTTCTTTACAGGACTGTGCTTGTGTCTTTAGTGATGCTAAATCAGTTCCAGCATTTGGCTCTGAATAACCTATGGCAAAAATAGTTTCACCTCTTAGAATAGATTTTGCGATAGTTTCTTTAGCCCAATCTGATCCATACTGAGCAATCATTGGTCCTACAGACTCAGTTGTTAAGAATGGAAAAGGAAATCCTGTTCTCATAATCTCTTCAACAAAGATATATTGCTCTATTGGAGTGAACTCTTTACCACCAAATTCTTTTGGCCAACTTAAGCCAATCCATCCATCTTGACCCATAATTTTTAATGCTTTTTTAAATTCTGGACCTCCACCCTCAAAAAATTGAGGATCAATCATCTCACTCAAAAGTTCTTTGTTTAATAAAGCTGAAAAATACTCCTTAAGCTCGTCTTTAAGCTTTTGTTGATTCTTTGTTAATTCAATTTTCATAGTTTATTCATAGATATCTATTAATGATTTTAAGAAACTTCCTTCATTATCCCATTCTTTTCGTCCACCGGATAAACCTAATCTAACAACAATTAATTCTAATTCAGGAATAACAAATAATCTTTGGCCTTGAAATCCGTTTGCTGAAAACATTTTTTGCTCAAGATCATAAAATGCAGGGCTAATTTCTTTATTATTAGTGTTAAGCCACCATTGACCTCCATAATTTTCAATTATTTTATCGTTATTTAGTCTTGTAGGCTGGGTCATAAGATCATACATTTTTTTACTTATAAATGATTCATCATTTTTTGACGCACTCATCATCATAATACCAACCTTTAACCATGACTCAGCGCTGACGTATCCAAAGGAGGATGCAATAAAATTTCCTAGATTATCTGTTCCAAAATAAGTATTGTTAAAACCTAAAGGTTCAAAGATATAGTATTTGTACAATTCAATTGGAGTAAAACCTAGAGAGCTAGCCTTTTCAGTCATTTTATAATTAAGAAGATTTGTAGCTGCTGATGAATAAGACCAATAATCACCTGGTTTATGAGCCATTTCCAATGACGACAAATGCAGGCCAACATTTTCTGAAGTTATCATTGCAAAATAATCTGTTAAGGGAAAATAAGATTCCTTATAGTCCAATCCATCAACGTGATTAAGTAAATGTTTGAACATTAATTGACTCCCTTCATCAGCTCTGTTTGGAAGAACTTTATCGGATAATTCAAAGTATCCTTCATCATGCATTCTTGAAAACAGAACAGAGGATAACGATTTAGTCATGCTCCAAGATAATAATGGAGTCTCTGCATTTGAGAATAAATCATATGACTCGCCCGAGACCGAATTTTTATAAAAAACTAGCAAAGCTCTTGAACCAGGATCTTTTTCTAGTTCCTCATCTATTAAGTTTTGAACTTCTTCATTGATGTTTCTTCTTGTAAGAGGGCTATTGGATAAAGGATTGGTTGTTTCTGAAACTATATTGTTATTAGGAGTACATCCATAGTTTTCTTTGAAGTAAATTTTTGAGCTTGAGGGACCAAACTTCACTTCTACAGATTTTTCATCCTTGTCGATTGAGTAATCTATCAGATTAAAAATTAAGTTATCAAGAAGGGGTATTCCAAATGGATCAGTCCGTCCTTCTTGCTTGCGGATAGATTCGAGCGGTCTTTTTGAAATGAAGTAACTACCGCATGCTACCTGAGATGAAAAAAAAGCAACCTGGTTACTTACAAATAAAGCAATTCCATATAAATAAGAAATTACCAAAAATAACATTAAGTTAGTAACCATTTTAATCATCTAAAATACCTATCAATTCAATATGTCGAGTATTT
>QOPE01000034.1 GCA_003331565.1 SAR86 cluster bacterium
TGGACCACAAGACTTGAAAGCTCAGAGTGGTAGTTACGAAGTATTTTTAAAAAATCATTATGCGAGTCCCTTTGGTGAAGGAACACCGGCAACTCTAAATAAATTGCGGCTTGAAGTTGGATTTCAAAAGCATGCATCTGTTCCTCAGGTGTTGAAATATTTCTAAAATAATCCAGCCCAATCTCGCCAATTACATTTGGATTATATTTACATACAAGCTGAAGAAACTCATTTTTTGTGAGCCCGCAAAGCTGACTCGCATGATGAGGGTGCACACCATAGGTTGGGGCAAGATCATTAGGGTATCTTTTTACAAGAGAGGCTATTTTGCTAAAGTCTTCTAATTCAGCTGAAATTAATCCAAGTTTATTAACATTGACCAGCTTGGCTTCACTAATAACATCATCAATATTTGGCAAAATAGATTCATGCGTCAAATTACAGGCTATATCAAAGAATTCAGGCATTTGAATAAAGTATCCTTTACAATAACAGTCTTTTAAATATTTATTATGAATCATTTTCTGCAATTTCAGAAAGCAATATCTATTGAACAAAAATCGGATAATTTATTTGAATTTACGCCTGATAAAAAATATTCAGTTGGCGCTACTCCTAACGGCGGATATCTTGCAGCCGTTATGCATAAGGCTTTGGTAAGCGTGCTTCCACACAGCTGCTCAATTAATTCAAATGTATGGTATCTAGATAGAACTGATCACCAACCTGTAGATATCAAGGTAACACCGATAAGAATAAGCAAGGGCACCTCTGTTGGAGATGTTGAACTTATTCAAGGAGATAAGATTACCTGTAAAATGACTGGGATCTGTACGGATCTAGATAAATTATCAGGCTACTCAGAGCTTCAAACACCGTTACCTAGAATTTTTCATCAATCAAACCATGATTCATATGTGCCAATGAATTACGATTCATTGCAAAAAGGATTTACACCAGAATTTGTAAAACAATTAAGCTTATCGGTTCATCCCGATCATGTTTGGTGGTCAAGGGATTCTCATGGAGAAGGCTATGATGCAAGATGCTCAGGTTTTGTAGAGCTAGAGGGCGATTTACCGGACCAATTTGCATTATCTTATTTAGCAGATATTTTGCCACCTGTTGTTACAAACAAATATGGACCACTCGGATGGATACCCACGCTCACCCTTACAACAAGCATCAAGCAATTACCCACAACGCAAAAGGTTTTTATTGATGCGATTGCTACAGACTTAAATAAAGGATATTTTGAACAAAACTTATCAATGTGGGATCTAAATGAAAATCTTGTTGCAACCAGCAGGCAAATTGCTAAAGTTTTAAAATCAAATGAAAGATTGGGAAAAAATTAATTAAGGAAAAAAATATGAAATTTAAAGGCACTAAAAATTATGTTTCAACTGATGATTTGAGTATGGCCGTGAATGCATCGGTTACCCTTGAAAGACCTCTTATAATTAAGGGCGAGCCTGGTACAGGCAAAACATTGCTTGCGATTGAGGTAGCAAAATCTCTAAAAATGGATCTGATTGAATGGCATATCAAATCCACAACCAAGGCATCTCAGGGCTTGTATGAATATGATGCTGTAACTAGACTTCGAGATTCTCAATTAGGTGATGAAAGAGTTAAAGATATTAAAAATTACATTAAGAAAGGGAAGTTATGGGAAGCTTTTGATTCAGATAAACAGGTAGTTTTGCTCGTAGATGAGATTGATAAGGCAGATATCGAATTCCCCAATGATCTGTTACAAGAGCTAGATAGAATGGAGTTTTATTGTTATGAAACTGGTGAAACTATTAAAGCTAAAAAGAGACCCATTATTATTATCACATCAAATAATGAAAAGGAGCTTCCAGATGCTTTTTTAAGAAGATGCTTCTTTCACTATATTCAGTTCCCAGATAGACCTACTATGGAGTCTATAGTTGATGTCCACTATCCCAAAATAAAGAAAAAATTAGTTAAAGATGCATTGGATATCTTTTTTGATATAAGAAAAATTCCTGGAATGAAAAAGAAACCCTCTACGTCAGAATTGATTGATTGGCTGAAATTACTTTTATCAGATGAAATTCCTGATGAAATTTTGAAAAATGCTGATAACTCTAAGGCCATACCACCGCTTTATGGCGCTTTATTAAAGAATGAACAAGATGTTCATTTACTTGAGAGGCTTGCTTTTATGACTAGGAGAGAGCAGTCAAATAAATAATGCTAATTAATTTATTCAATACGGTTCGCTCTTCAGGAGTGCCTTGCACCTTAAGAGAGCTTTTAGACCTCTTAGGAGCGCTACAGAATAGATTGGCCTATGCAAATTTGGATGATTTTTATCATTTATCTAGAGCAATTCTTGTAAAAGATGAAAAGCACTACGATAAGTTTGATAAGGCTTTTGAAATATACTTTAAAGGAATTGAAACCCTAGAGGATATTTTTCAAGCACTTATTCCTGAGGATTGGCTTAGAAAAGCCTTTGAGAAAGAGCTTGATCCTGAAGAATTAAAAAAAATAAAATCCCTTGGTGGCCTAGATAAACTCCTTGAGGAGTTTAAAAAAAGAATGGAAGAACAAAAAGAAAGACATGAAGGTGGTAATAAATGGATTGGTACGAATGGGACTTCTCCATTTGGCAACAATGGACAAAATCCAGAAGGTATTAGAGTAGGTGGTGAGGGCGGTCAAAAGAAAGCTGTAAAAGTTTGGGAGCAAAGGCAATACCAAAACTTAGATGACTCAGCAGAGATAGGTACACGTAATATCAAAATGGCCTTGAGAAGGCTAAGAAAGTTTGCTCGACATGGCAACGACCTTGAACTTGATATGAATGGCACTATTAGATCAACCGCAAAAAATGGCGGGATTCTTGATATTAATATGATTCCAGAAAGATCAAATAACGTGAAAGTTCTTATCTTTTTTGATGTGGGCGGTTCAATGGACCCTTTTGTGAAGCTATGTGAAGAATTATTTTCAGCAGTTAAGACAGAATTTAAGCATTTGCATTACTATTATTTTCATAACTGTATCTATGAAACTGTTTGGAAAGATAATCGAAGAAGGTCCCAAGAACGTTTTTTTGTTCAAGATATCATTAATAAATATACACCTGACTATAAATTAATTTTTGTTGGAGATGCGACAATGGCTCCCTACGAAATTACTAATGCTGGAGGCAGTATTGAGCATTGGAATGAAGAGCCAGGTGGGGTTTGGGTTAAACGTCTGTGCGAGCATTTTTCAAATGTTGCTTGGTTGAATCCAGTTCAAGAGGATCATTGGGACTACACTTCATCAGTTTGTTTGATTCGTGATCTTGTTGAACAGAGAATGTTTCCACTTACATTAAAAGGCCTAGAGGAGGGCATGAGTAATCTTTCAAAATGAATAATTCAATTAGCAACGGTATTAAATGGGGGCCGTTTACTTTAAGAATTCCATTTATTCATATTAAATTTAGAAGCGGAGAATTTCTCCAAGGATTGGTGATCAGTGGGGCTACAGCTTTTGCAGCTGCACCCCTTGGTATGCAGCTGGGATTAACCTTTGAAGAAGCTGTGGCACTAAGCCTCATAGCCGGAACTTTAATATCTGCAGGACCAATTATATTTGGAGAACCCATGGCACCTGGATGGGTTACTCCCGCTGTTCCTCTTGTAATGGGAGCTTTAGCAACAGCAGGAATGTATGGGGTTCAACCTTGTGTTGATGGTGTGTGTCAATATAATCCTGATAGCTTTAGATTTCTTGCAGCGATGTGTATTGAATTTACTATTCTTATCTTAGTACTTGGAATTACAGGGATGGGAAAAAAGCTTGTTGAAATAATTCCTAGAGGACTGAAGGCTGGGATTATTTTAGGAGCTGCACTTGCAGCATTCTATCAAGTATTTTTTAAAGATTTTGATGCCTATATGGCACAGCCAATATCAATGACAACTGCTATCGTTTTGTGTGTAATTACTACATTTTCAAATCCATTTAAAAGATTAGCAACAAAATCAAGAGTATTCTCTGTACTCGGATCATTGGGATTACTACCTGGATTCGTAATAGCCGGTTTGGTTGCTTATTTTCTAAATGAAGTACAGTTCAATATTGAATGGGGATTTAAAATTCCAGCTGTTCTTAGCTTAATTGAGAAGACCTCACCTCTATATCTTGGTTTTCCAGACTTTAATATGTACGTTGATGCCATTCCACTAGTTTTAATCGGTTATATGCTTTTATTTGGAGATCTTGTAACTGGAACTGAAGTGCTTAAAGATGCCCAAAAAAGTAGACCTGATCAAACTTTACCAATCGATTTAAACAGATCTCATCTATCAGTGGGAATAAGAAACCTACTGGGTATATTCATCAATCCATTTTTCCCAACTCAAGGTGCTTTATGGACCGGTGTTCATGTAGTCGTAGCAGACAGGTGGAAACAAGGCCCTAAAGCAATGCCTTCAATATTTGATGGCATAGGGTCATATTATTTGATGGGCGTACCTTTTTTATACTTTACATTACCTTTTGTAACTTTAATGCAGCCACTCATGGTGATGGCACTAACATTAACCCTAATCTTGACAGGATTCGCTTGTGCTTACATTGCAATGTCAATTCCAAAAAAAGATTCTGAGATGGCTACAGCTTTATTGATAGCATTCTTTATAACTTTTTATAGTGCTTGGATTGGTTTGGTTGTTGGGATCATTTTGTCTTTATTGGTTGATGGTTATGAAAGAGATGCTGAAGCATAAATGACTGATTTCGCATTAAAAATTTCGTCTTTAGAAAAGATATATGCATCAGGTGTGAAAGCATTGGACGGTATAGATCTTGAAGTAAAAAAGGGTGATTTTTTTGCTTTGCTAGGTCCAAATGGAGCAGGTAAATCATCAACTATTGGAATTATTTCTTCCCTTGTAACCAAGTCATCTGGAAGGGTAAAAATTTTTGATATTGATATTGATGAGGATTTTAATGAAGCAAAACGAAAGCTGGGTGTAGTCGCTCAAGAAATTAATTTCTCACCTTTCGAAAAAGTAGAAGACATAGTAATTACTCAAGCAGGATTTTACGGTATCTCTGCATCACAAGCCAAACCAAAAACTGAAACCACACTTAAGAGACTTGGCCTTTGGGAAAAGAGATCTGAACAAGCAAGAAATCTATCAGGGGGCCTCAAAAGAAGACTTATGATTGCTAAGGCATTAATTCATGATCCTGAATTGTTAATTTTGGATGAGCCTACTGCTGGTGTAGATATTGAGTTAAGAAGAGGAATGTGGAATTTTATCTCTGAAATAAATAATCAAGGCACAACCATTATCCTTACCACTCATTACCTTGAAGAAGCTGAACAACTATGCAAAAACATAGCAATTATTGACAAGGGAAAAATCGTAGAAAATACATCCATGAAAGAGCTTCTCTCAAAACTTGATGTGCAAAGCTTTGTTCTTGATTTAACCCAACCCCTGAATAATTTACCGAGTATAGCGGGATACACAATGACACTTTCAGATCCGAGTACCTTAGTTGTTGCAATTGAAAAAGATAAATCAATAAATGTATTCTTTTCAGAACTATCCAAATTAGGAATTTCAGTTAAGTCTATGCGGAATGAATCCAATAGACTGGAAGAATTATTTATGGAAATAGTTAAATCAAATGACTAGAAATAAAGAGATATTAAATTCTTTGATCACACTTACAGTAAGAGAAGTAAGAAGATTTTTAAGAATTTGGGTCCAGACCCTAGTTCCTCCAGCGGTCACAATGTCGCTTTATTTTGTAATTTTTGGATCTTTAATTGGTCCTAGAATTGGAGAGATGAATGGCCTTGATTATATTCAGTTTATGATCCCTGGCTTAGTGATGCTATCAGTTATAACAAGCTCTTATGCTAATGTTGTATCTTCTTTTTTTGGAGTTAAATTTCAAAGATCTATTGAGGAATTAATGATATCTCCGATGCCAAACATTGTAATTCTAACTGGTTTTATAATTGGGGGGGTTGCAAGGGGAGTGATGGTTGGCATTATAGTATTTTTAGTTAGTTTATTTTTCTATCCAGACTTTACCATCGTAGATCCTTTGCTTACTATCTCGGTGCTTATCCTCACGGCAATATTGTTTTCATTAATGGGATTCTTAAACGCGATTTATGCTGATACTTTTGATGATATCTCAGTGGTCCCAACCTTTGTATTAACACCTTTGATTTATTTAGGTGGGGTCTTTTATTCGATTACAATTTTGCCAGAATTTTGGCAAAAGGTTTCTCTAGCAAATCCAATGCTTTATGTTGTAAATACTTTCAGGCAAGGCATGCTAGGTGTGAGTGATATTTCAGTTTCTTTTTCTCTTATCATGCAGGTATTTTTTATTATCCTATTTGGTGCTTTCGCACTTCATCTTCTTAAGAAGGGCACGGGCATAAGACAGTGAAACCTAAATTCTTAGGTAAAAAAAATGCAACCTTTAAATCTCCCAGCGAGCGCATACTTGATGCAATCAATAGAGAGCTCCCAAAAGAAATGTTTGGAGAAGATATCTGGAATGCCTATGAATTTAATTTCTTATCAAAAAGCAATCAACCTCTTTTATTACCATTAGAAATTAGAATACCAGCAACCTCAAAAAGAACTATTGAGTCAAAATCACTTAAGCTTTATTTAAATTCTTACAGTGACTATATATCAACGCAAAATATTGTCATTGCCAAGATTACAAAAGACTTATCGAGTATCACTAAATCAAATGTGACTGTTAAGGCAATGATCAGAAAAAACTACTCTGTTAAATCAAAGAGTTTGCGGTATGTTAAGGTCCAAAAAAATAATGGCAACTTATTAAGATTCAATGGTTTTAGATCGCTATGTCCGGTTACCTCTCAACCAGATTTTGCAACAATTTACATTCAACACAAAAGTGAAGTTACTCCAAGCAAGGAGATCATCGATCATTTATTGACATACAGAACTAAAGGCGAATTTCATGAGCGTTGCATTGAAGATATATGTTCGCATCTCAGCCTCTCATTCAATCTTAAATCACTAACCATAATTGGAAGATTTATGCGAAGGGGTGGAATAGATATTAATCCAATTCGATCCCTTGCAAAGAAATATCCTAAAAAGAATATTCATGACACTTTCCAATAGTAAAAGCTTTCATTCTATTGGGGCGTTAAATCAGTTTGTTTTAGATTTATTACTTCAAACGATTAATGATAATCCTAAAGCAAGTATCCTATTGTCGGGGGGAAGCACGCCAAAACAAATTTATTCATCCTTTGGATCTCTTCCACAGCAAAGTAAGTTATGCACTTTTATACCCTCTGATGAGAGGAGGGTGCCGGTTGCTGATCCACTTTCTAATGAAGGAATGATAAGAAAATACCTCAATACTTATAATCAAGACCAAATTTTAAGCTTGCATGATTTATCTTTATCTTCAAAACTAAATGAAATTGCATCGCATGATCTTGCCATTTTAGGAATGGGAACAGACGGACATTTTGCATCTATATTTCCATTTATGTCTAATCTTGATGCAGCAATTGATTCCACTGATCCTGTTATCAGAGTAGATTCTGGATATCCAGAGGTTCCAAGAATTACTCTCTCACTTAATGAAATTTTAAAATCTAAGAAAATGGTTTTATTGATTGCCGGTCAAGAAAAAGTAGATTTGCTAAAGACAAAAAGAGATAATGCCACCTCGCTACCAATCGATGCTCTTATAGAAAAGGCAGATAACCTTGAGATTTTATTAGCAGAATAAAAGGAGAGATGGCAGAGTGGTCGAATGCGCTGCCTTGGAAAGGCAGTATACGGGTAACCGTATCCGGGGTTCGAATCCCCGTCTCTCCGCCAATCAGTCGTTTAGACTAATGAATTCATTATGGAGTTTTGCATGAAGTTCTTGGGAAAGTTCATCAAACTTTCTTACGCTAGGTTGAATTTTTAAACCCTTATAAAGCTCATTTTTTTCCTTATCTGACATTTTAATCAATTCAAGCTCAATGGCTTTTTCTAACCACATCATTGTGTACGTCTTAATGCCTTCCTTAAGGGCATTTGTAGGATGTAGAGTAAATGATCTTTTATCTTTTGATCCTCTGGATTTGATCAACATGCCTTCACTAATTAATTTTTCAATTATTTTATAGGCTGTTGGAAATGAAACTTCGAGCTGCTTTTCTACCCACTTAACATTGACAGGATCAAGCCCATCCCTATCTCTGCAATAAACTTCATAGACAATAAGTCTTGATTCCGTATCAGTAATAAAACCAATAAAAAACTGCATCATATTAAACACTCTTAATTCTGCGAGAATGAGGTCTTCAATTAGATTTAGTTTATTTTTCATTGCAACATTATAACAATTACACTCTATTTACCTTGAAGTAAATATAACTAAAATTATTTCAGTTATTTTAATTTATGTATTATCATAATACCTATAATGACGTCGCTAATTTCTGAGTTTAGCTACTTTTTAAGAAAGCTTGAGGAGATCGAAAAGCATCTCAAAATTCACACACTCTCGCCAAATGAAAAAAAAGTTGTGCACACCATCGTTGAGCTTAAAACTAAAAATAACATATGCAACATTACTGATGTAGTCGAGGTTAGTGGAATGTCTAGATCAACGGTTTATAAGACAATAAAGAAGTTAACTGCAAAGAATGTTATATCTTTAGAGCAATCACCCACTGACAAAAGAGAATCGTTAATTAAATTTTTTTAATTAACTGCTTGCCTCAATCCAGCTATCAACTAATTCTTCTAGAACAAAAAGTGGTGGTATCCCATTATCAAGCACTATTGTATGAAATTTTCTAATATCAAATTTCTCTCCAAGGGCAGCTTTTGCTCTCTCCCTTAGCTCTAAAATCTTCAACATTCCAACTTTATAACTGAGAGCCTGTCCAGGCCATACGATATATCTTTCAATTTCAGTTCTGACCTCAGTATCTGACATTCCAGTTTCAGTTTTCATGTAATCCATGGCTTCTTCTCTAGTCCATTTTTTGTAATGCATACCAGTATCAACAACCAGTCTTACGGCTCTAAATATCTCACTTTGAAGAATCCCAAGCTCATCATATAAGTCTCTTCCAACGCCTGCTTCAAGAGACAATTTTTCTGAATAAAGAGCCCATCCCTCACTAAAAGCTGAGGTTCTATAACCCTGTTTTCTGTAAAGGGTTAAGTTTTCATTTTCTTGATTAAGTGCTATCTGCATATGATGGCCTGGAATAGCTTCATGCAAAGTTAGTGCCATCATACTGTAAGTAGGTGTCTGTTTAATATCATATAAATTTGCATAAAAAACACCCGGTCTTTCTCCGTCCAGGCTTGGTCCTTGATAGTATCCGCCTGCAGCCGTCTGCTCTGAATATTCTGGAACAGGTTTAACTTCAACGCTGGCTTTAGGCATTCTCTCAAAGTAGGGCTCTATTTTCTTGGCAGCTTCTGCAACCATTGCTGTGTAATCCCTAATTACAATTTCTTTTCTATCCGGAGTATCCGCATACAGAAAATCTGGATTTTCATTTAACTCATTCAATAACACCCCAACTGATTTGTTGTTGTCATAGCCTAATTCATTAAAAATCTCTCTCATTCGTTCACTGATTCTTTCTACTTCGCTTAAACCGATATCATGAATTTCTTGCGGGCTGTAATCGGTGGTTGTATAAGTTCGAATTCTTAACTTGTAAAATTCATCGCCATTCGGTAAAGACCATACACCATGATTAGGATTTGAATTAGATTTATCTCCAATCATTCTATCTAGTAGTCTTTCATAGGCAGGGTTAAAACTCTTTTCAATAATATTAGAGAGCTCAACCTCGAGTGAATTAATTTCAGAGTCTGATAAATTAAGTTCTCTAACTTTCTTCCCAAAAACTTCTTGAAGTGGATTTGATGCATTGCTAAGCATTTCAGACAATTGATTTATTACATGATCAAAGACAAAAGTAGGTGGGTATATGCCAATTTTTGCTTGCTCATCAAACCAAAGCAATAGATTATCCATTGATGCTCCTATCTGGCTCACACGCTTAAGATAATCATTGGCCTCTCTTTTATTGCGAATAGGGTGAATATCAGTCATAAACTCAATTGCATTTAAATGAGCTCCACTTATTTGATTGACTGGATAGCTATGAAATCTAAAATTCTCAAATCTATTAATATCATTTTCAGTATCAAAAACAGCTATTTTCTTGGTAATAATTTGTTCTTCAGTTAATTCATCATCTTCATAAGAATTTAATACTTGTAAATGCTTGAGTGAACCAATATGGCTCTCTTCTGCATCCTCGAGGCTGTCATTTGTCAGTTTACTATTATGTTTTGTGATGGGATTTAAAAAATCAAAAGCTCCTATGTAGGTCAAGTATTCAGGGGAATCAAACAATGAAACCATGAGATCTTTTGCTAGATAGTGATCTAAAGAAAATGGCTTTGATGAAAAAAGATTTACAACATATATTGAGCAAACTAAAAAAGCCAACCCAAATGCTGCGCCAAAGAATTTAAAAAATAATTTCATAATAATCCTAAGAAAGTACTTTGTTTGAGTATCAATTATACTAGAAATAAAATTTAAGAATGAATATGAAACCTTTTCATTTAGCAATTCCAGTTCACAATCTTAAAGATTCGGTCGCATTTTATAAATCAATTTTCCCGATTAGCTTTGGTAGATCCGCAGACAGTTGGATCGATCTTAATTTTTATGGACATCAGCTTGTTCTTCACAAGCATAAGGACTTCCAATCCAATGAAGGATTTAATCATGTTGATGGAGATAATGTCCCATTTCCACATTTTGGAATCGTCCTATCAATTGATGAGTTTTACTCAGTTATCAAGAATGTTGAAGCTTCAGAAATTAATTACTTCATTGAGCCTAGGGTAAGGTTTGAAAATACTGATGGTGAGCAATCCACTTTTTTTCTTAAAGATCCCTCAGGGAACTTCATTGAGGTTAAGGCTTTTAAGAATATCAATAATCTATTTAAACCTTAATTAATCTTCTTTAGATTTATGCCGTGAGATACATCAAAAGTTTTCATAGAGCTTCTTCTAAATTTTGATTCTTTTATTACCCATTGACTATCTTCTAAAACATACAGGTCTTCATAAGAACCAGTAACAT
>QOPE01000035.1 GCA_003331565.1 SAR86 cluster bacterium
TTTTTGATTTTTACTAAAGTCTTTCAGTTTATATCTGCAGGATCCAAAGACACCACCGGGTCTAAATTTTAAATCCTTTATAAATGATGTTGATTCAACTGATGTGTCATATAGCTCTTCATTTAGGGCACCAAGAATTCCGTTTTTGCCCGCAAAAACTTTGTTAATTTTTTTACTTTTTTTGGCTTCTAAAATTACAGCCGAAGCAGTTGCATTAATGACTGAAGTAACGCCGCCAGACTGAGAATAAAATGCATTTTTTGACATATATTTATAATTAATGAAATATCGTCTATGGTATCAACAGAGATAAAAATTTAAAAATGAAAATTCATATTCTTGGAATTTGCGGCACCTTTATGGGCGGACTTGCAAGGATATTATCTGAATCAGATCATGATATTTCTGGTTCCGATGTTGCCTTTTATCCACCTATGTCAGATCAACTTAATGACTTAGGAATTAATCTATCTCATGGATATGCAGCCAAGGATCTTCCAGGTGCTGATTTGTATATCATTGGGAATGCTCTTTCTAGAGGCAATGAAAGTGTTGAATATATTCTTGAAAAGAAACTTAATTTTACCTCTGGGCCTGCGATGCTTGGCAATGTCCTCAAGGATAAAAATGTCTTAGCAGTATCAGGTACTCATGGCAAAACAACTACCGCAGCAATGCTTTGTAAAATCATGCACGACAAATATGAAGATATAGGATATTTGGTTGGAGGTGTTGCCCAAGATCTAGAGGGATCAGCAAAGCTTGGAAAAGGTGAATATTTCATTATTGAAGCTGATGAGTATGATTCAGCTTTTTTTGATAAGCGATCAAAGTTTATTCATTATTCTCCTAATACTTTAATAATAAATAATATTGAGTTTGATCACGCTGATATATTTTCTGACGTTGATGAAATTTATAAGCAATTCCATCATCTAGTAAGAATTATTCCAAATAATGGCAACATCATTTTTCATTCTGATGATAAAGATGTAGGTAAGCTAATTCAGATGGGATGCTGGTCGAATCTTTTTGCTCTCGGAGAGGAAGGTATATCTTATGACCAGCAAGAAAATATTATTTCAGCTGACAATTATCATTTTCCAGTTAATAAATTACCATTTTTTGGAAGACACAATTATCAAAATGCAGTCGCTGCGATGCATGCAGCTTACTTAAATGGTGTAGATTATAAATCTGCATTTAATTCATTGAGGGAGTTTGGTGGTGTAAAGAGACGATTGCAGGTCGTATATAACAAAAATAATAAAATCGTTTACGATGATTTTGCTCATCATCCAACTGCCATCTCAGCAACAATTGACGCTGTTATTAAGAATCACTCAGGTGGGACGCTAGGCATTATTGAGTTAGCATCGAATACGATGAAATCAGGCCATCATGGAAAAGCTCTTTTAAAGAGTGCTCACAAGCTCGATTATGTGTATTGGCTTGATAGGAATCGTGTACTTGATCATCAGAATGCTTTTGATGACCTTGAAAATTTGCTAAATGTCGCCAATAAAGACTTAAAGGAATGTAAAAACATTCTTTTAATGACCAATAGTGATAGTAAAAAATTAATAGATCCAATAACAAAAATTTTAGATGAATAAATCCCTTCCAATTTTTCCATTAGGCATCGTTGTGCTCCCTGGAAATATTCAATCGTTACAAATTTTTGAACCGCGATATTTAAAAATGATCAAAGATGTTATGCGTGGTGATAATCAATTTGTTATCTCACTTTTGAGCAACTCAAATCAAGATATTTCCTTTAAAGACAAAGGCACCCTTGTAGAAATAATAGATTTTAATGATTTACCAAATGGCCTGCTTGGGATTACAGTCAAGGGCACAACTAGAGTTGAAATTTCTTCGGCTGAAATAAATGAGGATGATTATCATGTCGGTCAAATTTTTCCAATTTCTGAACCAACCGTTGATGATCAAGCATTATTGGCAAAGTTTCCTGAACTTATTAATGTATTAAGTCAATTAAAAGAACATCCCAAAGTAAGAGAGTTACCGATAGATATTAATTTATCATCAGCTGATTCGGTCAGTTTTCATCTAGGAGGCTTAATACCATTGAGCCCAGTGGATAAACAATTATTATTAGATGCATTTGATGCAGGTCAAAGATTAAATATCTTATCTAGACTGCTTGATGAGATTTCTAGTTCGTCAAGAAAAGCCTAATTTGATTAAGAACTAAATTTAAGTGTTTCTTAATTTCGCACTAGTACAATCTTTTTGCCTACTATTTTTTTTTAGACAAACATTTAATATAGCTTTATAAGAAAATTATAAAGGGAGAGGATATGGAAAATACTAAGTGGGTTTTAAAAGAAAGACCAATTGGATTAGTCAAAGATTCAGATTTTGAATTAATTAAAGAAGATATCAGTGAATTAAAAGATCAGGAAATTCTGCTAGAAAATTTATATTTGTCTTTTGATCCTACTCAGAGAATGTGGCTGAATGATATGCCAGGGTATTTACCTCCAGTTCAAATAGGAGAGGTAGTTCGATCAGGCGGCGTTGGGAAAGTGATTGATTCTAAGCACTCCGACTATAAGGTTGGAGATTTAGTTTTCGGATTTGTTGGATGGCAATCTCATTGCCTGGTTGCACCAACTCAAGATGAAAGATTTAGAGCTATTCCGGATATTCTTCCACTACCCACAATGTTAAATGTTTTAGGCACAACTGGGATCACTGCCTATTATGGTTTAGTTGAGTTAGGTGATCCTAAACCGGGTGAAACTGTTCTAGTATCTGGAGCAGCAGGGGCAACTGGTTCAGTTGCAGCTCAAATCGCAAAGCTCAAAGGTTGTAATGTTATTGGTATAGCTGGCGGTGAAAAAAAATGCCAATGGTTAAAAGATTGTGGAATCGACGAGGTTATAGATTATAAAAACAGCAATGTTCATGAGGAGCTGCCTAAGGTTGCTAAAAATGGCATCGATGTTTATTTTGATAATGTTGGTGGAGAACTTCTTGAGACAGTCCTATTCCTCATTAATATCAATGCCAGAGTTCTTTTATGTGGCGGTATTTCTTCTGGTTATGACGCCACTAAATTACCTGATGGGCCTAAAAATCTTTTTTCATTAATTATTAATAGAGCAACAATGCAAGGATTTTTAGTTTTAGATTATCTCCCTCATGCTGAAAAGGCCTTAGAAGAAATTGGGACTTGGGTTATGGAGGGTAAGATAAAGCACATTGAAGATGTCCAAGAAGGGCTTGAGAACTGCCCTCAAACTTTAAATAGGCTTTTCACCGGTCAAAACTTTGGAAAACAAGTGCTAAAAATTTAAACCTTTAATGACGGCTTACTAAGACGAGATCTAATCCAATTTATTGAGTTAATTACTCCTTTTTGCCTTAAAAGCTTCCTCTCAAATTTATATTTTCCTGGATAGTCCATGAAGACTAAGCCAGTGATGATTGTGAGAATTCCTTGTCCTGGCAATACGAGCATTAAAATACCAGACAACAATAACAAGACACCAAAAAAATTTTTTGTAATTAAAACCAATAATTTTAACAATGGGTATCGAGAATTTTGAACGCTGGAAATTAAATTTCTATTTTCAGATTTGAAATAATCTTCTGGCAAAAAAGAAATAATCAGCACCATCATGAAAACTGAGATGATAAGAATGAATATAGATAAGCTGCCTAAAAGAAATAGCAAATCGCTATTCATACTTGACCATGAAATAATTTTCTCACTAATGCTCATTTATTAGATACTTTATAGCTCTTCGAGTGGATTGATCAATCTATTTTAGTTATTCTTAACCTATTGAATATGAAGATATGGGTTAATAACCTTTAATGAAAAGCATCGAACCACTTAATATTTGTATTCAAGCACTCAACGATTTAAAAGCACAAAATTTACTTACATTAGACATATCAAAGTCTTCAAATTTTTCTGATTGGTTTGTAATAGCTACTGCAACTTCAGATAGGCATGCGAAGGCAATTGCTAGTAACGTAGTTGAAGAACTGAAAAATAATAATGTAGAAATTATAGGGGTGGAAGGGAAAGAAGAATCTGAGTGGATATTAATTGATTCCGGGGAAGTTGTAATAAATATTATGCTTGATGAGACAAGGAGCTTTTATGATCTAGAAAGTCTCTGGGGAGCTGAAATGAGCTCATCAATATCAAGCGATGAAATTTAAAGTTCACTCAATTTCAAGTAAATCTCAAGTTTGGGAAGAAACCGCGTTAGAATTTTATAAAAAAAGGCTATACGAGCATGAGCTTATTTTTTTAAATCATAAGCATAAACTCTCATCTAAGAACTCTGAAGAGTTGATACAGTCTGAGTCAGGAATATTGTTAAACAAAGTTGAAAAAATAGATCGTGCAATTTCATGGGATATTAAAGGGAGGTCAATTTCTAGCAAAGAATTTGCTAATTTGATTACGGAGTACTCCATGAATGATCATCAAATAGAATTTGTTATTGGTGGATCTCATGGCCTATCTAATGAGGTACTAGATAAGTCAAACCATGTAATCTCAGCTTCAAAACTTACTTTCCCCCATAGACTATTTAAAATAATATTATCAGAACAAATTTATAGAGCATGCTTAATTATCTCTAATCACCCTTATCATAAATAAAGAATGGATTTTCATGAAAGACAGCTAGAGCGCCAATCGTTTTCACAGAGATCACTATTGGTGGCATCTCTTTTGCTGATTTTTATTGTGGTTATCTTATTTCGAACTTTTTCTTTACAAATTTCAAACTTCACAGAATTTGATGAAGCCTCCTTAAATAACAGAACATATTCTGTTCCTGTCCAACCACTCAGAGGGGAAATTCTTGATAGAAATGGCGAAGTCATTTCTGAAAACATAGCTACGTTTGATTTAGTTACTACTCCAAGGGATATTAAGGATGTTGATGCATTTATTGAGAAAATTGAAAAAATTATTGATCTTGATAAAGATGAGATCGATCTTTACATTAAAAATTTTAATTCTAAGGCATTTTTTAATAGAGAGCTGGTTCTTAAAAAAAACTTATCTGAAATTGAAATCGCACGATTTGAAGTAAGAGGATTTGAACATAAAGAAGCTTTTGTTGGTAAAAGATTTAGAAGGATCTCAAGGTATGATGAGATTCTTTCTCACGTTCTTGGCTATACAGGTGGTGCTAGAGAGAATAATTTAGATGAACAAAATAGGTTTAGATCCAATAGCTGGAGAGATGCAGTTTTTTCATATGCCAATGGATTGATAGAAGGTAAAGCAGGTCTAGAGAAGACTTATAACCAAAGTTTAACTGGCACATTTGGTATAAAGCAATTCGAGGTTGATGCAAGAGGGCGTCTAGTCAAGGAGCTCAGTTACACCCCTCCAATCAATGGAGAAAATATTTTAACTACCCTTGATATTGATGCTCAAAAAGTAGCAGCCAATCAACTAGGCAAAAGAAAGGGTTCGATTGTTGTTGTGGATGTAGAAACAGGGGGGATTGTGGCTATTTACAGTTACCCAACTTTTTCAGTTAATAAAATGGCAAATGGGATTAGCCAATTAGATTATGAAGATTTAATAAATGATCCTGATAAACCCTTCTTTGATAGATCTGTCGCTGGAAGATACCCTCCTGCCTCAACAATCAAGCCTTTGGTAGGCATTCATGCTTTAAATAGAGGTCAAATAAGTTGGACAACAAAGATCGATGATCCAGGCTTTTTTGAATTACCTGAAGATGGAAGAATTTTTAGAAGCTGGGGAGAAATAGCTCATGGTTTAATTAATCTTAATCAAGCCCTGATAAGAAGTTCAAATACATTTTTTTTTAATCTTGCCTATAACTCTGGAATAAACGAATTAGCAGATGATTTCGAAAAATTTGGTTTTGGAAGCACTGTTTGCGTTGATTGCATCTTGGAGGATGGAGGATTGGTTCCAAGACCTCAATGGAAAATGAATAACCTAAATTTTGGATGGTTTAAAGGCGACACAGTTAATATTGGAGTAGGACAAGGATATATTAGTGCTACCCCAATTCAATTAGCCCATTACACAGCAGCACTGGCAAATAAAGGGATAAAAAAACCACTGTTTTTAAATAATTCCTTAAGTGGAAAAGTACCATCATCTGAGATTGAACTAGAAAATTTTAATCAACGGGACTGGCGGCTTCTTCATAAAGCAATGGAGAGTGTAGTCGAATCTGATTATGGAACAGCAAGACGAATCAGAGATCAAAAAGATTTTCTTATAGCTGCAAAAACTGGAACAGGGGAGATCATTAGTTTAGATTCTAGGGAAGAATATGAAAGGATTAGAGAGGATCAAGGTCTAAGAGATCATGCAATTATTGTTGCTTTTGCTCCAGCTGAAAAACCCAAGTATGCGGTCAGTGTCATTATTGAGAATGGTGAGAGTGGTGGGTCAGTAGCTGGTCCGGTAGCTTTGAGCATCCTTAAAGAGTTATTAAAAGAATGATCAAAAAAATTTACTTAGATCCATATATTTTTATAGGCATCTCATTATTAGCAATGGTTGGAGTTTTAATTCTTTTCAGTGCATCAGAGGGTGATACAACCATTGTTTTCAAGCAATCAATTTATGTTGTTTTAGGACTCATATTGTTTTTATTTGTTAGTCAGCCCGATCCTGACATATATAGGAGGTTCTCTCCACTTATTCTTTTTGGAACTTTAGTTCTAGTATTTATAGCTTACTTTTTTGGTCCCGAGATAAATGGAGCTAGAAGATGGATAAGGCTTTTTGGATTTTCATTTCAGCCCTCTGAGCTTCTGAAGATATCTCTACCACTTTTTTTAGCATCTTTTTTATTTGATAAAAAGCTACCAATTAATGCAAAGCAAACAGCTATTTCAATCTTCTTTATTTTGACCTGTTTTTTATCTGTTTATATTCAACCAGATCTTGGGACGGGATTGCTAATTGCTGCATCTGGATTTTTAGTACTATTTCTAGCTGGCTTAAGTTGGATTTTTCTTGGAATTACAATTGCAGCAATTTTAATTTTCTCGCCCTTCATATGGAATAATCTTCTTGAACCATTTCAGAGAGATCGCATTTGGACCCTTTTTAATCCTGAGTCAGACCCCTATGGTTCAGGGTGGAATATTATTCAATCAAAAATTGCGATCGGTAGTGGCGGCTTCTTTGGAAAAGGTTATGGGGAGGGCAGTCAGACGCACCTCAACTTTCTTCCTGAAACACAAACAGACTTTATTTTTTCTGTTTTGGCAGAGGAGTTTGGGTTTATTGGTGTACTACTATTATTATTTCTCTATGCGTCTGTTCTTTTGAGAACATTTTATTTGGCTGTTAATGCTCGTGATCGCTTTTGTCGCCTAGTAATAGGCGGATTTATTTTTACCTTCGGCTTTAATGTCATGATTAATCTTGCAATGGTAATTGGACTAATACCTGTAGTGGGAATGCCGCTTCCTTTTTTTAGTCGAGGAGGAACCTCTCTACTTTCAATATTTCTGATGTTTGGGATAATAACCTCGATGTCAACACACAAAAAATTTATACCAAAATGAGAATTTTTTTACTTCTTTTAATGTCTAGTTTTCATTTATCCGGATATGATTTTGAACATCCTAAATATGAACTCATTCAAAAAGCTTTAGTTGAAGAACATAATTTTAGTGCAGAAGAAATCAAACTAATCATTGGCCAAGCTGAGAAGCAACAAAAAATCATTGACTCAATGAATTCTCCAGCTGAATTTACTTGGACATGGGATAGATATAGAAAATTGTTCATAGAGCCAAAACGTATAAAAAATGGAAAACTATTTATTAAAAAAAATCTTGAGACTTTAGAAAGAGCAGAAGCTCAATTTGGTGTTCCTAAGGAAGTTATTACGGCAATTCTTGGAGTAGAGACAAGATACGGAAAAATTATGGGTTCTTACAGAGTCTTAGATGCATTGTCGACTCTAAGCTTTGATTATCCAAGACGTTCAAATTTTTTCTCACAGGAGTTGATCAACCTCCTTCTTTTAGCTAGAGAGAATGATCTTGATATTTTTAAGCTTAAGGGCTCCTATGCTGGTGCTATGGGCTATGGTCAATTTATTCCTTCAAGTTATAGGGCATATGCAGTTGATTTTGATAATGATGGGTCTGTGGATTTACTCAACTCTGTTGAAGATGCAATAGGAAGCATAGGAAATTATCTTTATCAGCATGGTTGGAAATCAAATTATCCAATCATTTGGGAGGTAAATAATTCCTTTGAAGGTTTTAATCCAGATTCGGTAAATAATGTAAGAAAAAAAGTTAATTTTGACAGAAAAACAATGTCTCCTAAAAATGCTATTGATTTTAATTTTGAGGAATTAAATACTGATGTTTTGCTGCTAAGTTATGAGACTAACAAAAGTACAAATTATTTTGTTGGCACAAGAAACTTTATAGCTATTACGAAGTACAATGTGAGTCATTTTTATGCAAAGGCTGTGTACGACCTTGCACAAGAATTTTTATGAAAAATAATATTTTAAAAAGTTACTTAATTCTTTCACTATTTGCAGTTGGTGCTTCGGGTCAATCTATTGTGCCTACGCCTCCCGAATTAAATCTCACCAGCTATATTTTAATGGATGCAACAACCGGAAAAATTTTAGCTGAATCCAACTCTAATTCTCAAATTGAGCCTGCTAGCATGACGAAGGTTATGACAGGCTACATCGTTGCAGATCAAATTGAGCAGGACATGATTTCAAACGATGATAATGTATTAATTTCAAGAAAGGCATGGAAGATGGAAGGATCTCGAATGTTTATAGAGGTTGGGAAGCGTGTGTCAGTTGAAGATTTATTAAAGGGCTTGGTTATCCAGTCTGGTAACGACGCAGCAGTAGCGCTTTCTGAATATGTAGCTGGTTCAGAACAAATCTTTGTTGATGTTATGAATGAGTATGCTTCAGTGCTAGGTTTACGAAATACACTATTTCAAAATTCAACCGGCCTACCTGATCCTGACCATTTCACCAGCGTAAGGGATCTAGCTGTTTTGTCTAAAGCGTTGATTGATAATTTTCCATTACATTATGATCTTTATAAAGAGAAAGAATTTACATTTAATAATATAAGGCAGCTCAATCGCAATAAATTACTTTGGCGTGATGAATCTGTCGATGGGATGAAGACAGGTCATACTGAAGCTGCAGGATATTGCCTTATTTCTTCAGCCAAAAGAAATGATATGCGCTTAGTAGCTGTTGTTGCTGGAAGCAAATCTGATAAACATAGGTTTGATGCGTCACAAAGACTTCTCGAGTATGGTTTTAGGTTTTACGCAGCACAAAAATTATTAGAAGGTAAAAAAGAGCTAAAGTCCTCAACAGTTTGGGGCGGTAAAAAAGAATCAGTTTCAATAGGTTTGGAGAATGATCTTCTGGTGACCCTGCCAAGAGGTGACTTCAGAAACCTAACCATAAATTACACAATCCAGAACAACATACAAGCTCCAATAAAAGCTGGTGATGAGCTGGGGCTCGTTGAAGTTATTTCTAATAATAATATTGTTGTTTCTGAATCACTTATTGCGCTTGAAGATATTGACGAGAAGGGATTTTTTGGCAGAATGATTGCAAAAATTATCTTATGGTTTATAGGACTATTCAATTTCAATGAGTAACTCGATTCAAGGCGTATATCAAGGCTCATTTATGCCGCTTAATGAGATTAGAGTTTCACCTCTTTCTCGTGCATATACTTTCTCAGATAGTATTTATGAAGTCATTCCTTACTATGGTGGAAGACCTTTATGCCTTGATGAACATATCGATAGATTCAAAGTAAGTGCAGATTTTTTAAAAATCGAATTAGATTTCTCTGTGGTAAGAAAAGAGATTGAGCAATTAGGAAGATCTGTAGAAAATCATACAAATGCTTACGTTTACTATCAAATCTCTAGAGGAGTTGACTCTGTAAGATCGCATATAGTTAAAGAGAAACTTATTCCTGAAAGATTCGGATATGCTAGTGAAGTTACATTATCCACTGATCCAATAATTGCTAAGCTCAATCAAGATAATCGATGGGCTCATTGTAATATCAAGACCACTTCTCTACTTGGAAACGTCTTGAATATGAATGATGCTTATGGTGATGGTTGCAACGAAACAATCTTAATTAGGGATAATAAAATTGTTGAAGGCGGAGCGTGCAATATATTTATGACTTATGAAAATGAAATTTATACTCCAAGCCTGGAAGAAAATATTCTTCCTGGAGTTACTCGAGAGTTCTTTATTTCTTCTCTGCAAAAGAAAGATATCAATGTAAAACAAGTTGACTGTCCAGTTTCATTTTTAGATTCAGTATCGACTATCTGGTTTACAAGCTCTACAAGAGGAGTTCAACCAATAAAATCAATATTGAATCACGGCTATGAAATGGACCCAGACGATGCCCTATTTAGAAATGCTAAAGAGGCATTTACTAATTCGATAAAAGACTATTTTCAAGATCACTAATAATTGTTTCTAACACATTCCACGAGTTGATCGGATGTATTCCTTTGGAAGATTTATCAAGTAAAAAAGCATCTGCAAGCGAATCAATTTGATTAAAGTCTATTTTGTTAGAAAAAGACATATATTCAGATTGAATATCACGCCATATTCCTAAATCATATAAGTTTGGTTTCCCATTAGAACTCTTGATTCCGTAGCATGATGAAATTACCTTGGATAATATCCAGCTTACTAATGGTGGAACCGAAGAATTATTATTTCTGATTGAGTTAATAATTTTTCGTGCTCTATCAAAGTCAGTGCAAATAATGGCATTCTCTAAATCAAATATTTCATGATTTTGCATTACTGAGTAATTTTTAATTGTTTCTTCAATCTTTTCATCTTCAACAAGTTTTAAAATCGAGACTTCATTTTTTTGCATTAATAGAT
>QOPE01000036.1 GCA_003331565.1 SAR86 cluster bacterium
AGTTGGGTCTAAACAGTTTTTAATCACCATTGGAGATAGAACAGTAGGTGGTTTGATAGCACGAGATCAGATGGTAGGAAAATATCAGGTCCCGACTTCAAATTACTCTATGGTGAATAACTCCTTCACTGAATATCACGGCGAAGCAATCTCAATGGGAGAAAAGCCATCAATTGCAATTTCGAATCCAAGCGCTTCAATGCGCATGGCTCTAGCTGAGTCAATCTTTAATCTAATGAGTGCGCCAATAAAATCATTAGATCGCGTTGTATTATCGGCTAATTGGATGGCTGCTTGTGGGAGCAACAAAGATGACTTGGCATTGAGGGAAGGAGTAGAGGCTTTATCAAAGATTTGTTGTGAGCTAGATATCTCAATCCCTGTTGGAAAAGACTCTTTGTCAATGAGATCAAAATGGGTTGAAGAGGGACAGAATTTTGAAGTTAAGTCTCCTTTAACTGGAGTAATATCAGCAATGGCTCCAGTGATTGATACAAGGCTGGCAATCACTACAGAATTAGAATCTAGTTCTAATGATTTATATCACATCAAACTTTCAGATAAACAAAGAATGGGCGGCTCAATCCTTGCATTAATAGAAGATCAGTTGAGTCTAGAGACCCCAGATGTAGAAAATGCTAAACAAATTAGAGAGTTATTTAATCTAATCCAAAATGAAATATTAAATAAAAAAATAACAGCTCTACATGATATTTCGGATGGAGGAATGCTTGCAGCTTTATGTGAGCTATCTTTTACTAATAAAGTTGGTTTAGATATTTTTCTTTCTACATCAGATGAACAAATTCATAGTGAATTATTCAATGAAGAGCTTGGCTTAATCATTCAGTACAAAGGAGAGGTTGATGAATTAAGCAATAAACTTATAGAAATCGGCTGCTCAATTAAAAAATGTGGAGCTACTTCCATGGCTTATGAACTTCAGATTTTCGATAGGCAAATGAAAAATATTTTTAGCTCCTCGTGTGTTGAACTTGAAAAAGCTTGGCAGGAAACCTCTACTAAAATAAGAATGGAAAGAGATAATCCAGTTTGTGTTGAGAGTGAAACTAATACTATTGAAAAGTTTGAAAATTTAAGCCTTATTTATAAATCAGATTTCAAATATGCTTTAGATCTGCCAGAAATAAAAAAAGGCATAAGACCAAAAGTTGCTATTTTAAGAGAGCAAGGAGTGAATGGTCATATTGAGATGGCAGCTGCATTCACTTTGGCAGGCTTTGACGCAATTGACTTACATATGCAGGACCTTATAGATGGCTCAATGAGCTTAGATTCTTTTCAAGGGTTTGCAGCCTGCGGTGGTTTTTCATATGGTGATGTTCTGGGAGCTGGAGGAGGCTGGGCATCGAATATTAAATTCAGTGAAAAACTTCAGGAAATGTTTTCGTCTTTTTTTGAAGATCAATCAAAGTTTGTTTTAGGCGTATGTAATGGATGCCAAATGCTTTCACATCTAAAAAACTTGATACCAGGAGCAAATCATTGGCCAAGATTTGTTCATAACGAATCAGAACAATTTGAAGCAAGATTAAGTCAAGTAAAAGTGGGTGACTCTGATTCAATATTGCTTAGAGATATGAGAGATTGGATGATGCCAGTTGCTGTTGCGCATGGCGAAGGAAGAGCTGTATTCGAAGAAGACCACATTAATCAATTGTATGCATTCAAACAAGTAGCAATAAATTTTAGTGATTCTAGCGGCAATTGCTCTAATGATTATCCGATTAATCCAAACGGCTCTATTGATGGAGCCACTGGATTTACTGCAGCAGATGGCAGAGTAACCATTATGATGCCACACCCTGAGAGGGTTTTTCGAATGACCCAGCTATCTTGGCATCCTAAGAGTAATGACAATTATTCGCCATGGATGCAAATGTTCATCAATGCGTATAAATTTGCTCAAGATGTATAAATTAATTTTTTTTGTTCCGGAGTCACATCTTGATAAAACGAAAAAATCTTTGTTTGAGATTGGGTGTGGAGTTCAAGGTAATTACGAAAATTGCGCATGGGAGGTAAAGGGCAAAGGACAATTTTTACCAAGAGAAGATTCAAAACCATACATTGGTAGTGAAAATGTTCTAACTTTTGTTGATGAGTATAGGGTAGAAATGTTGTGTCCAAAAAATCTTAAAAATAAAGCTGCAAATACTTTAATAGAATCTCATCCATATGAGACACCTGCATTTGAATTTATTGCAGTTGAGAATTAACCAAGTTTAATTTCTTCTTCTTTGTATTCAAAAGTATTAGTTTTGGAGTCTTCAAAGAAATGTTTGAGAGTTTTATAAACCGTTGGGAAAGCTATCTCATCCCATGGTATTTCTTCTTCAGTGAATAATGCTACCTCGGAGCTTTCAGGTGTAGGACCAAATTTGGGTTTAGTTAATTCAGCAATATAGAAATAATGTAACTGACTAATATGTGTGAGACTAAATAGAGTATACGGTTTAATAATATTTATATCTGCTTGAGTTTCTTCTTTAGTCTCTCTAATAGCTCCTTGCTGAAGGGTCTCGCCGTTCTCAAAGAAACCTGCCGGCAATGTCCATAATCCTAGCCTTGGCTGAATATTTCTTTTGCAAAGCAAAACTTTGTCTTCATATTTACATAAAGCTCCTACAACAACATTTGGATTGGTGTAATAAATTGCTCCGCAGTCATCACAGCAATATCTTTTTAAATTATCACCAGCAGGAATCTTAAATTGAATGTTTTCGCTTCCGCATTTTGAACAGTATTTCAATTCTTCTCCTAACTAAAGAATTTATTTGTATAAATAGTTAAAATTATCAAATGATAAAGGAGATCAAGTATAAACTAGATTCTGAAATACGTGAAAGACCATCCGGACAACCGCAGGCAGCAGTACTAATTGGTTTACTTAACTATAATCATCTCAGAGATAATCCTGAGATTATCTACACGCAAAGGTCAAAATCCATGTCTACTCATTCAGGTGAGGTTAGTTTTCCTGGAGGCAAAGTAGAACCAAATGATAAAGATCTATCTCATACAGCCCTAAGAGAAGCAAATGAAGAAATAAATCTAAATAGCAAGGATGCTTCATTACTCGGTCAAATGAATTACCTTATATCCAGACATAAGATTGAGGTAAATCCCATGGTTTATGAAATTAATGCAGAGCAGGAATTCAGAGCAAACAGCGAAATTGAAGATATTTTCACAGTCCCACTTAATTATCTGCTAGATCTTAAAAATATAAAAAAGGAAAGAATTGATAGACATGGCTCAACCTGGATGGTTCCAACTTGGGAGTTTAATCATCAAAAGATTTGGGGACTGACTGCAATGATAACTGTAAATTTTTTAAACTTATGTTTTGATGTAAACATAACAATTGATGAGGCTGATTCAGCATGATTATAGAACTAGATGGAAAAAAACTTTCTACTGATGGGGATGATTTTTGGGTGGCTCCAAATGCAAGAGTAATTGGCAATGTAATAATGGAAAAGGACTCCAGTATTTGGTTTCAGTGCACGATAAGAGGTGATAATGAGCCAATAACCATCGGAGCAGGGAGCAATATACAGGATAATTCTGTTATACACACAGATCCAGGTTGTCCTTGCACCATCGGTAGTAATGTTACAGTTGGCCACATGTCCATGCTGCATGGTTGTCAGATTGGTGATGGAAGCCTCATTGGAATAGGAGCAGTAATTCTAAATAATGCAAAAATTGGCAAGAACTGCATTATTGGTGCAAAAGCTCTCGTCACTGAGGGTTCAGTAATTCCTGATGGATCTCTGGTTATGGGTATACCTGGAAAAATTAAAAAAGAGTTGGATGCCGAGGAACAAAAAATTCCTCAACTTAATGCAGGTTTTTATATTGAAAATTACAAAAGATATAAGGCACAAGGAATTTAATGGCCATTGAAGAAATAAATTTTGACTATGCTGATGAAAGCACTACTTGTAAAGGTGTTTTATTTTTACCTGAAAGCTCATCGAGCTGCCCTGCAGTTTTGGTAGCTCATACTTGGAAAGGCATAAGTGACTTTGAAATTAATAAGGCTAAAGAGCTTGCTAAGCTTGGTTATGCTGGATTGGCAATAGATATCTTTGGTAGTGGCGTCAATGGTAAAAACATTGAAGAGAATCAAGCTCTGATAAAGCCATATGTAGATAATAGAAAAAAATTTAGGGCTAGAGTTGAAAGTGCGATCAGCGCGGTTAAATCACATCCATCAATTGATGGAGGCAAAATAGGATTAATTGGCTATTGCTTTGGGGGCATGGCCGTACTAGAAATTGCTAGATCAGGGTTGGATGTCTCAGGTGTAGTAAGTTTTCATGGTCTTCTTAATCGCTCTGAAGAACCTATAAATAAAATACACTCAAAAATATTAGTCTTGCATGGTGATAAAGATCCAATGGTGCCAAGAGATATCGTGCAGGATTTTTATGATGAGATGGATGAGTCTGATGCAAATTGGGAGTTTATTTCATATGGCAATGCAATGCATGCTTTTACAAACCCTGAAGCCAATGACCCTTCTTTTGGTACGCAATACAATGAAACAGCAAATCAGAGGTCATGGAACTCGATGAAATTATTTTTTGAGGAGGTCTTTTAACTTGAAAACGGCTGAAATTAGAAAGGCATTTCTTGAATATTTTAAAGCCAATGATCATATGATCATTAAGTCATCTTCTTTAGTTCCAGGCAATGACGAGACTTTATTATTTACAAATGCGGGCATGGTTCAGTTTAAAGATATTTTTTTAGGTCAAGAACAGCCAAAATCACTTAGAGCAACCTCTTCACAAAAATGTATCAGAGCAGGCGGAAAACATAATGATCTTGAAAATGTTGGCTATACACTTAGGCATCATACGTTTTTTGAAATGCTGGGTAATTTTAGTTTTGGAGACTATTTCAAGACTGAAGCTATTGAAATGGCATGGGACTTCTTAACAAGTCATCTTAATCTTGAAAAAGATAAGCTTTGGATATCTGTATATCAGGATGATGAAGAGGCGGCACAAATTTGGCTAGAGAAAATAGGCATAAGCAAGGAAAGACTAGTATTTTTAGGAGAGAAAGATAATTTCTGGTCAATGGGAGATACGGGCCCGTGTGGACCATGCTCTGAGATCTATTACGATCATGGAGAAAAATATGATGGGACACCTCCAGGCTCAGATGGAGATGAGGGCGATAGATTTGTTGAAATTTGGAATCTGGTTTTTATGCAATTTAACAAAGATAAAGATGGAAAGATGCATAAATTACCAAAACCCTCAGTAGATACAGGCATGGGTTTAGAAAGAATTGCAGCGGTAATGCAGGGCGTTAATTCAAATTATGAGATAGATTTTTTTAAGAACATAATTTCGTCCTCAGAGAAACTGATTGGCTCAAGTGGTTCCGAGTCACATAAAGTCATTGCTGATCATATAAGGTCGGTAGCTTTTTTAATTTTGGATGGTGTTTTACCAAGCAATGAGGGTAGGGGATATGTTCTAAGAAGAATTCTGAGAAGGGCAGTTCGACATGGCTATAAGTTAGGTTATAGCAAACCTTTTTTGAGTGAGCTTCTAGAGGTATTGGTTAAGGAAATGGGGCCAGCATACCCAACCCTCAAAGAAAAAAGCTCTGATATAAAAAAAATTATTTTCGAAGAGGAAGACCAATTCTATAGAACCCTAGCCAATGGAATGGAAATATTAAATGCAGAAATTAAAAAATCAAAAAACAATATTGTTTCAGGAAAAGTAGCTTTTAAACTGCATGATACTTTTGGGTTTCCCTTTGATTTAACTCGAGATGTTGCAAGGGAAAACAACTTTTCTGTGGATGAAAAGACTTTCAACCAAGAAATGGATAAACAAAAATCATCTTCAAAGGCAGCAAATAAGTTCAAACAAAATAAAATTTCAGTTGATGGACTTCCAGAAACTATATTTTTGGGTTATGAATCTTTGTCTTCTGAAGTAAGTGAGGTTCTTGGACTTTGGGTTGAGGGCGAAACTCAAAAAACAGTTTCAAAGGAAAAAAATGCTCTTATCGTTTTAGATAAAACGCCTTTTTATGCAGAATCTGGTGGGCAAATTGGAGATCGGGGCTTTATTTTGAATGATAGTTTCAAAGCTAGAGTTAGCGATTGTACTAAGCTTGGAAAAGTTTTTGTGCATGAGGTTGAAGTGATGGATGGAAACCTTTCACTAAATGAAAAAGTTTCTTCACAAGTAGAACCTCTCCACAGAAATCTATCAGCCGCACATCATTCGGCGACACATTTATTACATGCGGCTCTAAAACAAGTTCTTGGAAATCATGTTCAGCAAAAAGGCTCACTTGTTGGTCCATCTAAACTAAGATTTGATTTCAGTCATAAAAAAGCAGTGACTTACGAAGAGCTGATACAAATTGAAAACATTGTTAATGAAAAAATAGCAATGAATGCCAATACGCAAACCGAAATCATGAATCTGGATGATGCTATAGCGCTTGGTGCAGAAGCGATGTTTGATGAAAAGTATGAAAATGAGGTCAGAGTTCTTTCAATGGCAGATAATTTTTCTGTTGAACTATGTGGCGGAACTCATGTTAAAAAACTTGGAGAAATAGAAATCCTAATCATTACCAGTGAATCAAGTGTATCCTCAGGTGTCAGAAGAATTGAAGCATTGGTAGGTAAACCTGCATTAGATTTAATTAAGCATTCACTAGAAAATTTAAACGAGCTGAAAGAAAAACTAAAAGTTTCAGAAGATCAGCTTTCTTCAAGAATTGATGTACTGTTAAGAGAAAATAAAGATTTAAAGAAGGGCAAGCAATCCCAGACTTATTTAGAATCTAAGTCCAATATAAAAAATATAATCCAGCTTACTGAAATTCAGTGTTCATTGGGGTACTTAAATAGTTTAAAAGAAAAACTCAATGTTCCAACCGATCAATTGGCTTCTAAAGTTGACAGCATATTAAAGGAAAATAAAGAACTTAAGCAGGTCAGCAAGTCTAAAGTCGATGTAAAATCTGAACCTACAGAATATAAATCGCTTTCGTTTAATGGGATTCAGATTGAGGTTTATGAATTCGAATCCTCTAACATGCAGGAGCTTAGATCAAATATGGATAAGGCTTTGGATACTAAAACAGATACATGCTGTTTGATGCTCGGCAAGTCAGATAAAAATTATCTTATTGTTACCGGTGTCTCTCAAGATTTAGCAGATAAAATTCCTGCTAGCGCATTGATTTCTAAAATGACCGAGCTGCATGGTGGCAAGGGTGGCGGCAGAAATGATTTTGCTCAAGGTGCTATTGAAGAAAAAAACTTCAAAAAGATTCTAAATTCAATTGATGATGTACTAAAATCACTTGCCTGATCCAGAGCTTAATATGAAAAATATCATTGTTCAAAAGTTTGGCGGTACCTCTGTGGGTTCGGTGGAACGCATATTGGCAGTGGCAAACATTATTAAAGCAGCTTTTAAAAATGAATTTCCTGTTGTTGTAGTTTCAGCAATGGGTAAAGAGACTGATAGGCTGGTTATGCTAGCTAAAGGTATTTCAAAGAATCCAGAAAAAAGAGAATTGGATGCCTTGCTTTCGACCGGTGAAAAAGTTAGTGCATCTTTGCTAGCCATGCAGCTGAACGAAATGGGCATAAAAGCTAAATCATTTTCTGCAGCTCAAATCTCAATGAAAACAACTTCTCAATATTCGAAAGCAAAAATATTGGATATTAACTATCAAATTATCCTTGATTCCATTCAGAGCGGTTTTGTTCCTGTCATTACTGGTTTTCAAGGAGTCACTGATTCAGGGGATGTAACCACCCTTGGTCGAGGGGGCTCTGACACAACTGCTGTTGCTGTATCTGCAGCGATTGAGGCATCTAGGTGCGATATATATACTGATGTTGATGGTATCTATACCACCGATCCTAACCTTGTTAATAATGCCAAGAAACTAGAATCAATTACCATGGAGGAAATGCTTGAGCTTTCCGGTCAAGGAGCAAATGTTCTCCAAATCAGGGCAGTTGAATTTGCAAACAAGTACAATGTCCCATTGAGGGTCCTTTCGAGCTTCAAAAGTGGATCAGGCACACACATCTTAAAGGAGGAATCAAGCATGGAAGATGCTGTAATAACTGGAATTGCTTACCAAAAAGATCAGACAAAAATTACGCTTCATGGCGTAGTTGATACCCCAGGAATAGCTTCAGGTATTTTAAGCCCAATCAGTAATGAAGATATTGAAGTCGATGTTATTGTTCAAAATGTTAGTGTTTCTGGAAAAACTGATTTCACATTTACCGTTGCAACCGAAGATAGCTCAGCAGCTGAAGCCGCACTCAATAATAATATGCAAGGCATCACTTACGATGAGATTATTGTCGATGAAAATATTGTTAAAGTTTCACTTGTGGGTGTTGGCATGAGATCTCATGCAGGTATTGCAAGTAAGGCGTTTAATGCCCTTGCTGATGCCGGGATCAATATTCAAATGATAAGTACTTCTGAAATTAAAATTACTTTAGTAATTAGCCAAGACAAGCTAGAAGATGCTGTAAAAGTATTGCATGATGCATTTGAACTTGAAAAATAATGTTTGATCTAATTATTAAGAATGGGAAGCTTGTCAATGAGGGCAAAATTTTCGAGTCTGACATTGGCATTAAAAATAAAAGAATTGAAAAGATAAGTTCTGATATTCCTGCTGATGCATCTGAAATCATTGATGCATCTGATAAGTTTGTGCTCCCTGGAATCATAGATGATCAAGTTCATTTCAGAGAGCCAGGTCTCACGCATAAGGGTAACATCCAATCAGAAAGTAAAGCCGGGATTGCTGGTGGCGTTACAACCTTTTTTGAGATGCCAAATGTAAATCCTACAACAACTACCAGGGACAATCTTCAGGCAAAATTTGATCTTGCTGCGACCAAATCACATGGAAACTATTCCTTTTATTTTGGTGCAAGCAACACAAATATTGATGAGATTAAACAGCTTGATCATAAACTTGCATGTGGCTTAAAAGTGTTCATGGGCGCATCAACTGGAGATATGTTGGTAGACAACCCAGATTCTATAGATGCAATTTTTAGAGAGTCTCCGGTGACCATTGTTACGCATTGCGAAGACACTCCAACAATCCTTGAAAATGAAGAGCAATACTCAAAAAAATATGGCAAGGACCTGGATGCCACGTTCCATCCCCTTATCAGAAGCAGGGAAGCATGTCTGAAGTCTTCAACACTTGCACATGGTTTAGCAACCAAGCATGGATCAAGTCTTCATATTCTTCACTTAACAACTGAAGATGAGCTATCACTCTTACAAAGCGGAGACCTTGGTAGCAAAAATATTACCGCTGAGGTATGCGTGCATCATTTATTCTTTGATGAATCAGCTTATAAAGAAAAGGGTAATTTCATTAAATGCAACCCAAGTATAAAATCATCATCTGATAGGCTCAGTCTTTTGCAAGCACTAAAGGACGATAAAATAGATATCATTGCAACCGATCACGCGCCTCATACCTTTGAAGAAAAAAATCAACATTATGTTGATGCTCCAGCTGGACTTCCCTTAGTTCAACACTCTCTCCAAGTTTTATTAGACTTCTATCATCAAGGGATTTTTTCTTTAGAAGACATAGTTACAAAAACAAGTCATAACACCGCAAGACGCTTTGATATTAAAGATCGTGGCTTTTTAAGAGAAGGCTATTTTGCCGACATTGCCATTGTTGATACAGAAAAAAAATATAAGGTAACTAAAGATAATATTTTGTATTTATGCGGATGGTCGCCCTTTGAGGATCATCAATTTAAAGGTGCAGTCACTGAAACCGTGCTTAACGGAGAAATTGTTTACTGTAATGGAAATTTCAAGAGTCATTTACCTATTGGCATGCAAATAGAGTTCAATAGATAAATTCTAAATATTTTTTTATCTTAGGAATGAAGCGTTATAATTCTTTTTCCGGAGAGGTGGCTGAGTGGTCGAAAGCGGCACCCTGCTAAGGTGTTATACGGGTAACTGTATCGAGGGTTCGAATCCCTCTCTCTCCGCCAATATCCTTTTAAAAAAAATGACATTTTGTCATTTAAAATTTGAGTATATTGATATAAGATACATCTATGCAACATGTTCTAGAATCAATATCAAATCATATAGAATCCTGGGGTATGATTTTCTTTGGTTTAATCTTTTTAGGAAGTATTTTTAATGAATTTTCATTCCTAAATTTAATAAATATCTCAGTATTTAATATAAATTTATCCCCTTATCTATTGGGTTTGACTATTGGGATTATTGCAAAGTTAAGAGGGCGTTGGATATGAGATTTGATAGCTCAGACATACCAGAAGAATTTTCTTTTGAAAAAGAAAAAGAGATAGCTAGATCATTTGCTCAAAGATTTCAGTGGGAAATGATGGCAATCGGTATTGGTCAAGCGCTTGTTTGGCTCTTAACTTGGTATCTTGTTATTAATAGTCATATCTCGATTTTAACTGGTTTTTTTGTAGCCACAATTTGTGCATGCCTAGCATATTTACCATCTCATGAAGCTCAACACGGAAATTATTCTCGAGGCAATAAAAAAATGAAATGGCTTGATGTATTTATTGGTCATTTTTCCCTAATTACTTTGATGTACCC
>QOPE01000037.1 GCA_003331565.1 SAR86 cluster bacterium
CTTAAAAAAATAAACTCAACAATAAATTTTCAAATTGTTAGTCCATCTGTTTGGGCATGGAGGTCAGGTCGAGTTAAACAGCTTAGAAAATTTGTAGATACGACTTTTTGCTTATTTAAATTTGAGCATGAATACCTTAAGAAACATGATGTAAATTCTTTTCACGTGGGACATCCTTTTCAAGATATTGAAAAGGTCGAAGACGTTTCCTCAATTAAAAATAGATATGGAATTAATAATGATTCAGAGTGTTTAACTTTCTTGGTTGGAAGTAGAGGGTCTGAAATTTCAAACATGCTGCCTATTTATAAAAAGGTAATTAAGAAGGTTTATGAGAATAATAAAAGCTATAGTTTTCTATTCCCGGTCGCCAACCAAGATCATAAAAATATAATTCAAGCAGAGCTCAGTGAGCTAGAACCTCCAGTCTTTGTTCAAATTGATAAAATGAAAGAATTCTTATCATTATCAACTTTCACTGTTTCAACCTCAGGAACCGCATCACTAGAGGCTGCTTGCTATGGAAACATTCCAATAATATGTTACAAAACCAGTTTAATAAATTATTTAATTTTAAAACCTTTAATGCAAACCAATTTGATCGGTCTTCCAAATTTAATTCTAGGAAAAAATGTTTTTCCAGAGCTTCTTCAGAATCAATGTACGCCAAATGAAATATTTGATGCCTTTATATTAGCTAGAGAGAATAAAGATCAGCTAGCTTTAAGGGTGGCTAATGTAAAGGATCTAATTAAGGGAAATGGTATGACTGAGGGAGCAAGATATTTGCTGGAGAGAGTTGATAGTGCAAGCAGGAGTAGATGAGGTTGGGCGAGGCTGTCTAGCAGGACCTGTAGTTGCTGCTGCGGTTGTACTATTTAATGAGGTTGAGGGACTTAGAGATTCAAAGCAACTAACACCGATAAAAAGAAATCGTCTTTGTGATGAAATTCTTGAAAATGGAATTGCAGGAATAGGCATTTCTTCAAATGTTGAGGTTGATGAAATAAATATTCATCAAGCATCTCTCTTGGCAATGAATAGGGCAATAAGCAATCTAGAGATAAGACCAAATAATATTTTTGTAGATGGTAAATTTGGATTGAACATTGATATTCCTAACCATCCAATTATTGACGGAGATAAAAAATGTTTTTTGATTTCAGCTGCCTCAATAGTTGCAAAAGTTTATCGAGATAACCTTATGCATGAAATGGATATAGAGTATCCTGGATTTAACTTCTCAAAACATAAAGGCTACCCGACTGCTGAGCACCTAAATCTAATTAAAGAATTTGGGCCATCAAAGATTCATAGAATGACATTTAAAGGGGTAAAATAAGAGCTTATGAGGCCTTTTATTCATCTAAGAACGAGTTCAGAATTTAGCATTTCTAGAGGTCTATTAAGGATTAAAGAGCTAGTTGATGCTGCTGTAAAGTATAAAATGCCTGCTATTGCATTAACCGATCTAAATAACTTTTTTGGGCTGGTAAAGTTTATTTCTTACGCTGAATCGAAGGGCGTCAAACCAATTTTAGGATGCATCCTTAATGTTAAAGATTCATTTTCAGATACTCCTTACGAAGTTTTGTGTTTAGCAAAAACAAACATTGGGTTAAGAGGCTTAATAAACTTAATTTCAATTTCACAAAATCAAATTCAAAACCATAAAAATTTTATTACTCTAGAACAACTCGAGGAATTTAAAAAAGATATCTTCATTATACTGGGGGGAAGTAATTCATATCTTTATGAACTAAATCGACAAAATAGGACTCAAGATTCTGAAAATTATTTAAAAAAATATATGTCTGTAGCAAAAGGCAATTTGTTGCTAGAGATTAATAATTTTGAGGACCAAAATTTTGCTTTAGCAAAAAGAACCATCTTCAGTCTGGCCTCTAAACTTAAGATTCCTGTTATAGGAACAAATGACTGTATGTTCCTTAACAAAGAGGACTTTGATATTCATGAAATTAAAGTTTGTATTAATAACGGTACAACGCTTAATGATGCAAACAGACAGAGTAAATTCAATACTCATCAGTACATAAAGAACTCCAAGGAAATGCACAAGGTTTTTGAGGACTGTAAAAAAGTTGTGGACAATACTTTTGAAGTAGCAACTGCATGTAATGTCAGTTTAAAAACTGGTGAATATTTCCTTCCCGAATATCCAGTTCCTGAAGGAGAAACCTTTGATTCTTTTTTGAGCTCCGAGGCACAAAAGGGTCTAACAAAGCTTTTAAAAAAACAACCAAAAAACTTACATCAGAAATATACTGAAAGACTTGATTATGAGCTCAAATCGATAACCAAAACAGGGTTTTCTAGCTACTTTCTAATTGTTGCTGATTTTATAAAGTGGTCTAAGGAAAATGACATTCCTGTTGGACCTGGAAGGGGTTCAGGAGCAGGGTCCTTGGTTGCTTATTGTTTGGACATCACAGAACTTGATCCAATTGAGCACGATTTACTTTTTGAAAGGTTTATAAACCCAGAAAGGATATCAATGCCTGATTTTGATATTGATTTTTGCATGGATAAACGAGATCAAGTTATTTCATATGTAAGCTCAAAATACGGACAAGGCGCAGTTTCTCAAATTGCTACATTTGGGACCATGGCAGCAAGAGCGGTTGTTAGGGATGTTGCAAGAGCATTGGGCAGACCTTATGGGCTTGGAGATAGGATTGCAAAAATGATTCCAACAACACCAGGAATTACACTCAATCAAGCCATCAAGAGCCAACCTCTTTTTAAACAACTAATCCAAGAGGATGATGAAGTATCTGAAATAATTGATCTTTCATTTAAATTAGAGGGAATTGCAAGAAATGTGGGCAAGCATGCCGGTGGGATAGTAATTGCTCCGGGAAAAATTACTGATTTCTGCCCTACTTATGTCGATGAGCAATCACAATCAGTGATGACTCAATACGATAAAGATGATGTTGAAACAATTGGCTTGGTGAAGTTTGATTTTCTTGGACTCAGGACTTTAACCGTTATTGATAATGCTGTTAAGGAAATTAATAAATTCCGTTCATCTTCAAATCTTGAACCTATAGACATCCACTCCATTAAACTTGATGACCCAAAAGTTTTTGAAGTCTTAGCATCAGGGAATACTTCTGCAGTTTTCCAACTTGAATCGGTAGGGATGAGGGATCTTATTCAGAGATTAATTCCAACAAAATTTGAAGAAATCACTGCTTTGCTTGCACTTTACAGACCGGGCCCCCTTGAATCTGGTATGCATGATGAATTTGTAAATCGTAAGCATGGCAAAGTAAAAGTTACATATCCTCATGATTTATTAGAGCCTGTCTTGAAGGAAACCTACGGCGTTATTTTATATCAGGAGCAAGTTATGCAAGCTGCTCAGGTGCTTGCAGGATATTCACTTGGCCAAGCAGATATTCTCAGACGAGCCATGGGTAAAAAGAAAGTAGAAGAAATGGAGCAACAAAGAGATATTTTTGTAAATGGCTGTAAAGAAAATAACATTAAGGCACCAGTTGCGGAAAAAATATTTGATTTAATAGAGAAGTTTGCCGGTTATGGGTTTAATAAATCCCACTCTGCTGCTTATGCATTGATTTCTTATCAAACTGCATATTTAAAGACCTACTATCCAGCATACTTTATGGCAGCAGTCCTGTCTTCTGATTTGGGTAATACAGATAAAGTTCAAATCCAAATCCAAGAATGCAAAAAAATGGGTTTAAAGGTTATTAAGCCGAACATAAATACATCTATTAAGAACTTTAGAGTAAATCAAAACCAAGAGATCGAATATGGCTTGGGAGCAATAAAAGGTGTTGCAGATTCCTATATCACCCATTTAATTGAAAAAAGATCATCAGGTTTTAAAGATTTATTTGATTTAACAAAAAAAACCGATATCAAATTGGGTGGGAAGAAGTCTATCGAGGCTTTAGCAAAGTCAGGTGCTTTTGATTCAATATCTCCGTCAAGATCTGTCGCTATAGAAGCTTTAGAGGATGTTTTGCGTGAAGGACAAAAAGCACAATCTTCTAGCTCGGATCTCTTTTCTTCTGTCCAGCAAGAATTTGATCCTTATGATAAGTATAAAAATACAAGTGATTTACCTCCAGAAGTAATTCTTGAGCATGAAAAGACTGCTTTAGGGTTTTATATGTCAGGCCATCCTGTTAAAACAATTAGTAAAAGAGTTGCCCACATAAGAAGTCATGAAATAGGTCAAATCACCGTTGATACTAAAAAGGTACAAGTAGTCGGATTAGTAAACAATATAAGACAGATCCGAGATCGATCAGGTAAACCAGTTATGTTTATTAGTTTTGATGATGGCACTTCATCAATGGAGGGTATCATTGGTTCTGAAATACTAGAAAAGTATCATTTTTTAGTAAAAAAAGGAGCCATTTTAGTTTTTGCAGGGAATGCAGAATTTGACTCTTACAAAACAAAGGAGATGGGGACCAAGATGTTCAAACTGGACATTAAAAGGATTGAACTTCTTGATAATGAATTATCTGAAACTTCGGGCAGCCTCATTGTTGATCTTACAAATAATAATGATGCGGAAGTTCAAAAATCAATTTCAAAGCTTAAGAAGTTAAATGGTAATTTTTGGGATGAACAATCATGCACTGTTAAGTTGAAAGTGAGTAAAAATAATACATGCGCCCTCATCAAATTAGGAGATCAGTATTCAGTGCCTCCAACATTAGAAAACATTAAAATTCTGAATGAAATTTTTAATACTGATAAAATTAGTTTGGGATCATAATAATGAAAGAGCACTTTTTAGATTTTGAAAGACCATTAGCTGAAATTATTGAAAAAATCGAGGCACTGCAAGCTGCATCAAATGAAGATCCAAAATTATTAGGCCAAATTGAAAAACTTCGTAAGGAGGAAGAAAAACTAAAAAATAAAATTTTTTCTAAACTTTCTACATGGCAAAAGGTTCAAGTTGCTCGACACCCCCAGAGACCCCATACATCAGATTATATTAAGGCTGTATTTTCAGATTTTATTGAACTTCATGGTGATCGTCAGTTTGCTGATGATCAATCCATTATAGGTGGTATTGCAGAAATCGAAGGGAATTCTGTGATGGTGATCGGCCATGAAAAAGGAAGAGAGACAGAGGATAAAGTAAAAAGAAATTTTGGCATGCCACAGCCTGAAGGGTATAGAAAGGCAAAACGATTAATGCAGTTAGCAGAGCGTTTTAACTTACCTGTGATTACTTTTATTGATACAGCTGGTGCATATCCAGGTATAGAGGGCGAAGAGAGAGGTCAAAGTGAGGCTATAGCTACGAATCTAGCTGTCATGTCAAAGCTGAAGACTCCAATAATTGTAATTATTACCGGAGAAGGTGGATCAGGAGGAGCTTTAGCAATTGGAGTCGGTGATCACATTGCAATTTTAGAACATGCTACTTATTCAGTTGCTTCGCCTGAAGCTTGCGCATCAATCATTTGGAGGACTGCTGAAAAGGCTTCAGATGCTGCTGAAGCAATGAAGGTTAGCGCACAAGAACTCATTAAAATAAAGATTGTTGATGAGATTATAAAAGAGCCGCCTGGAGGCGCTCACAGAGATTATAAAGAAATCAGCGAATCAGTACGTTCATGTATTTTAAAAAACTTAGGCACACTTTTATCTAAACCTATAGATGATCTACTTGAAGCAAGATATAAAAAGCTATTAGAAATTGGCTAAATTAGCTTTCAATTCAAAATTTTCTGAATCTCATTTCTCTAAGAATCTTGACGTATTTGTTGGGCTGAGTGGTGGGGCTGACTCCATAGCTCTTTTGCATTATTTGAATGAAATGAATAAGTCTAATGAAATAGGATCTCTTAAAGCAATTCATGTAAATCATGGGTATTCACCTGAATCAAAAAAATGGGAGAATTTTTGTAAAGACTTTTGTAATAATCATAATATTGAATTTACAGCAGCTTCTATTCCAAATTTAGATAGCACAGCTAGTCTTGAAGGTAGCTTTAGAAAAGCAAGATTTAAAATTTTTGCAAATATACTTAGAACACCCGCCGTCCTAGCATTAGGTCATCATATGAATGATCAGGTTGAAACAATACTTTTTAGAATGTTTAGGGGTAGTGGTCCCGAAGGCATCTCTGGTATTAATGAAGTGAGTATAGTTAACAAAATTAAGGTCTTAAGACCAATGTTAAAAATTGAAAAAGATGAAATTTATGAATATGTTGAAAAGTACAACCTGGAGTATATTCATGATCACAGTAATGATGATGAGCAGTTTGATAGAAATTTTATAAGGAGCAAACTTATACCTCTGATTAGTGAGCGTTGGCCAGCCGCAGTTAAAAAAATTTCTGATTTGAGTGAATTGTCTCAACAAGATATTGAGTTTAAAAATATTTTTTTGGAGCAAAGGATCGAAGAGTTTAGGTCGGAATTAGGTCTTAATATATTAAGCTTATCCAAAGTTTCTGAAATCGAACGCACTTACATAATTAGGCATTGGATTAAAAAAAATGGCTTCTCACAACCTAACCGTAAAACACAACTAGAGATTGAAAAAATATTCTTTTGCTCAAAGACCACATCGAACAGTTCAGTTCAATGGAGTAGAGCTGATAATACACAAAAAAGCTGTAAAATGTTTACTGATAAAAAATCTTTAATTATTAAGGAGCCATGATGGAATTTAAAAGTCTCAAACTCTCAATTGATGAAACAGTCGCAACAATTGCCTTTTCTAGGCCTGAAGTAATGAATGCTTTCAATACTCAACAAATAATTGACTTAAACGAAGCTACTGAAATTGTAAAGAATGACTCTAGCATTAGAGTCTTAGTATTAACAGGTGAGGGCAAAGGCTTTTCATCGGGTGCTGACCTTAGTGAGAATGATCCTATCTGGAAAGACACAAAAGATGCTCTTATGAGAGGATACTTTCCCTCGATTAATAATATTATTTCCATGCCAAAAATAGTAATTGGAAGCATTAATGGTCCTGCGGCAGGTATTGGTGCGGCTTATGCAATGGCATGCGATTTAAGAATTATGTCCGAGGAAGCATTTATGCTGTCTGTATTTAGTAATATAGCCCTGGTGCCTGATGGCGGATTAAGTTGGTTGCTTGCTAGAAATATCGGATATAGCAAAGCATTGGAATTTGCAATTGAGGCTAAACAAATTGGTTCACAGGAATGCCTTCAGCTTGGAATTGCAAATAAAGTATGTTCTCCAGAGAATCTTGAAAGTGAAACTCAAAAATGGGCACAAGCCATCTCCATGCGATCACCACAAGCTGTATCTAATACCAAAAAAATAATGAGAGATTCTTTAGAAAAGAAATTTATTCAAACCTATGAGGATGAAGCAAATACACAAAATAGTATTTTGGGGAATGATGAGTTTAAAGAAGGGGTAGCTGCTTTTTTTGAAAAGAGAAAGCCAGTATTTAAATAGATATTTTATCGAACCCTATCATAATTGCTCTCAAAGAAGCTCTTATAGTGTTCTCATCAATACCTACACCCCAACGAGTTTTATTTCCATCAGATACTTCAATATATGCAACAGCTTTTGCATCTGATCCAGTACCCAATGAATGTTGATGATAGTCAGTAACACTAAGATTTAAACCCATTTTTTTATTTATCCCTTGAATCATTGCATCAATTGGACCATTTCCACTTCCTGAAAACTCTAGTTTGTTTTGATTTAATTTGGCCTCAACTTTGATACTGTCATTTCCACCATCATTAGTATTAAGTTCAAATGAAATCAATTCAGCTTTATTTGGCCCTTGTATAAAATTTTTATCAAAGATATCCCAGATCTCATGTGAGAGCAGTTCTTTGCCGGTTTCGTCTGCAACTTTTTGTATCTTTGTAGAAAGACTGATTTGAAGTCTTCTTGGAAGAGATACCCCATGATCTTTTTCTAAGATATAAGCAATACCGCCTTTGCCTGATTGTGAATTAATACGAACAACTGCTTCATAAGTTCTTCCTAGATCCGAGGGATCAATGGGTAGATAAGGCACTTCCCAATGTGGATTATTTGATTGACTGATGGCTGAAAGGCCTTTTTTTATTGCGTCCTGATGTGAACCAGAGAAAGCTGTAAAAACTAAATCTCCAGCATATGGATGTCGTGGATGGACTGGTAATTGATTACAGTATTCAACTTCACGAATCACATGGTTGATATTGTTAAGTTCTAGCTCAGGATCAACTCCCTGTGTTAGTAAATTAAGAGCTAATGTAACAATATCTACATTACCTGTTCTTTCGCCGTTACCAAACAAAGTTCCTTCAACTCTATCGGCACCAGCCATGACACCGATCTCAGCTGCACCCACAGCAGTTCCTCTATCATTATGAGGATGCAGAGAGACAATTACATCATCTCTATTATTTAGATTCCTAATCATCCACTCAATTTGATCTCCATAAACGTTGGGGCTAGACATCTCTACCGTAGCTGGCAAATTAATAATGATTTTTTCATTACTACAGGGCTTAAGGATATTTACAACTTCGTTACAAACTTCAGCTGCAAAATCTACCTCAGTACCAGTAAAACTTTCAGGTGAATACTCAAAACGCCAATTAGTTTTATTATATTTTTTTGATAGCTCTTTGATAAGAAGGGCTCCATCTATAGCAATTTTTTTAATGCCTTCCTTATCATCATCAAAAACCACCTTTCGTTGAAGTGCTGATGTAGAGTTATAAAAATGCACAATTGCTTTATCAATCCCAATCAATGACTCAAATGTTTTCTCAATGATGTGCTGCCTAGACTGAGTCAGTACTTGAATCGTGACGTCATTAGGGATTTTTTTCTCTTCAATTAAGTATCTTACAAAATCATAATCAGTTTGAGATGCTGCTGGAAAACCAATTTCAATTTCTTTAAAGCCTAGGGAGCAAAGTAGTTCGAACATTTTAACTTTTTTTTCATGTCCCATTGGTTCAATTAGAGCTTGATTGCCATCTCTCAAGTCAACTGAGCACCAAATTGGAGCTTTAGTAATTTTTTTGTCTGGCCATGTCCTGTCCCTCAGCTCAACTGAAGAAAAGGGTTTGTATTTTTTTGCAATATCTTTCATTATTTCTTTATGCATTTATCCAAGAATAAAAAAACATCATTTATTCTCAATACTTTAGGTATTGACATGCTTTCAATCTCGGAAAAACTAGACAATTCAGTGCAAACGTGTGTCCATTGTTCCCTAAGGGACCGTATTCTAACATTACATTCTCATTCTTTGGATGAATATAATGAAAGAGAGCTTGAGCTTCTTTCTAAAATTGAAGCATCAGTATCTAAAGAAAATAAAAAAAATAAAATCTTGGAATTAACTTGGGATGATTTTCTAAATGATTATGAATTATTAAATAAAGAAATTATTCTTAACTTCACTAATATCGAAATTGATAAAAAAAATGAATTAACTCCACCGAACTTAGCTTTATTGATTAAAAAGCCTGAGGAAAAGAAATTATTATGGGAAAAAATGCAGGCTCTTTTCAATGATGACTAATATTAGGCTATCAAATCCATCTGATCTTAAGAGCTTATTAGTTATAGAAAATAATACTAATCCATCACCGTGGACTGAAAAGCAAATGCAGTCTTCCTTTGATGTCGGACATCATTCTTTCTTGTGTGAGGATAACAATAAGAATGTCATTGGATTTGTTATATATGTTGCCGTTGAGCAAGAAGTACATTTACTAAACATAGCTGTAGACAACAATTACCAAAGAAAAGGGATCGGCTCAATTCTGGTAAATCATTTAAAGAAACAAGTTCAGGCAATCGGAATTACCTTGATTGCTCTTGAAGTAAGAGTATCAAATACAAATGCAATTTCTTTCTATAAGAAACATAATTTTATAGAGGATGCCATTCGAGCAAACTATTACAGCAAACCAAAGCCAGAAGATGCTTTGTTAATGAGTGTTAGATTATAGTTTTTTAGCAATCTCATGATATACGGATGAGTTAAATTTAAAGTCATCTATAAATCCACAATGCCCA
>QOPE01000038.1 GCA_003331565.1 SAR86 cluster bacterium
CCTTTGGTGTTGGAACAGTCATTGGTGGACTTAGATTTCACAGCAAGTATTTAAGTTAATGAAAAATAACATTCAACAACTAAGAAAAGCTATGAAGCTTAGTCAAGAAGAATTGGCTGCTAAGACGGATGTTAGCCGCCAGACCATCAATTCAATTGAGACTGGTAAGTTTGATCCATCACTCCCCCTGGTTTTTAAGCTTTTAAAAACTCTAGATGTGTCACTGGAAGAATTATTTATATATGAGGAATGAAATTATTTTTAAGTTAAGGAAAAAGACATGGGAATAATTATTGGCGTTTTAATGCTGACTTTAGGAATTTTGTTTATGCATGAAATAATTCTAAGTGTTTTTGGTTTAATGTTAGGACTTCTGATTGCCTCTCTTGCAATCCTTATTAGTATTGTGAGTTTCACTTTTGTGATGGCTGCGATGGTGATCGTTGGAGTCTTATGTGTAATTGGTTTAGTTATTAGTATTTTAATTTAAGGAGAAAAATATGGATGCACTAAAATCTATTTTTAGTTGGCTTGGAAAGTTTTTAGAAAAAACACGTTTTGTGCTTCTCAATGTTGCAACTGCATTTATTTTAATCGTTATTACCGTTGCAATTTTGGGCGGTATATTTAGTGGCGATGCTGAGATCGACAAAGAAGGAAAAGTTGTCTTTTTGGACCCAGCTGTAGTTATCACGGATGAAGAAGCTTTTGCAGATTCGCTCTTTGCTAATACAGATATCAATCAGATGACTTTTAGAGATTTTGAAGATCTTGTGACGGAGTTGGCTGATGATGAAGAAATAGCTGCTATTGTCATTGATTTTAGCTCAACTGGATTTGCTGGTCCCACTACACTACTTAATGTCGCTGCATTGATGGAGAAACTTCAAGCCTCTGATATAGAGTTGATTGCATACTCAGATTATTTTAATACCCCGGCATATTTAATAGCTTCCTTTGCTGATGAAATATGGGGACATTCGAGTGGTTCATTTGGATTGAGAGGTCCTGGTGGATATCAATTTTATCTAAATGAGCTGCTTACAAAAAATCTTAAATTTACCATTCATGATTTTTCAGAGGGTACTTTCAAATCCGCTGGAGAAACAATCACCCGTTCCAGTATGTCTGATTTTGAAAGAAAGCAAACTCAAGAGCTCCTAAATCCGATTTGGGCAGAAATAAAAAGCCTAATTGCCAAACAGAGAGCTATGAGTATTGATGATGTTCAGGATTTTGCTGATAACCACCCTGCTGGTTTGCTAGGTGATGCCAACTATATAAATCTTAATGCTGCCACTGAAATTGGATTCATTGATGGCGTTAAATCATATCCTGAATTTAGGGAGTACATGATTGAAAAGTTTGGTTTAGATGCAGACTCTGATAGAGAAACCTATCCTAACATAAGTTATTTAGAGTATATGGATACTTATGAGATTACTGAGGATTCTGCAGATGATAAGGTTGCTGTTGTTACCGTTGAAGGAACGATTACACGTGGGGAGATTCAACCAGGTATTGCAGGGGCCGATGGTCTTGCAAGACTATTGAGAAGTGCTCATGAGGATGAGGATGTTAAAGCCCTCGTTGTGAGGGTTAACAGCGGTGGCGGTGGCGTCATGGCAAGTGAAATTATCAGAGATGAAATTCAGCGTGCTAAATCAAAAGGTATTAATGTTGTTGTATCCATGGGTGATGTTGCAGCTTCTGGAGGAGTATGGATTGCAACGCCTGCAGAATATATTTTTGCTGAGCCAACCACCATCACTGGCTCTATTGGGGTGGCCATTGCTTTTCCTACTTTTGAAAATACCATGGATGAAATAGGGATTGATTTTGATGGAGTAGTAACAACCAAAAATGCAGGATGGGATCTTAATCAAGCCATGCCAACTGAAATTAAAGCTACCATTCAAGATGATACAGTTAAAGTTTATAACCGTTTTGTTTCACTGGTGGCAGAATCCAGAGAAGAATCTGAAGATTACATTCGCACCATAGCTGAAGGACGGGTTTGGATAGGAACCAAGGCTTTAGAGATTAATCTAGTCGATGAAATTGGTAATTTCGATGATGCTGTTTCTAAAGCGGCTGAACTTGCTGGTCTTGAGGAATATGAGGTTGATTTCTTCAAAGAAACGCTTGATCCTGAGATTCAGGTTCTGCTTGAACTAACTGAAAACTTTGATATCAAGATAGTTGACCAGCAAACTTTGAATTCATTTAAAAGCATGACAGAGATACTCAATGAAGTTCTCCAAGTCAGCAAACCGATAACGCTGATAGCATGTCAAACTTGTGAAGTCACTTTGCAATAAAGTGCTAAGATAAAAGTATCTGCTTAGCAAAAGGAATAGTGATCTTTCTCTTTTGCTGAGCAGAGGCATGATCTAAGTGTTTTAGCAAGGAAAATAAATGTTGAAACTCTCTTTTTTCTCTTTTTAATAAATAATCAATCACCTCGTGATCAAGCGATATTTCAAGTTTGGCTGCACAAAAAGTCAAAGCTTCTTTGAGCTTGTCATCAGGCACCGATAAAATATGCAAAGATTGCATCCGCGATAAACGAGATGAGAGATCTGGCAGGAGATCAAGTTCTAAGATGCTTTCCTCCGTTCCAAAATAAAGATTGCATTCATTTTCTTTGGATTGATTAATTAGATGAAAAATCATCTTTTGCCACTTTGAGTGATTGTGCAATAAATGAACGTCATCGATGCAAAGCGCATCATAAATATCAAAATTCTCTATGAAATCTGGTTCCATATTAATGGCAGCTTTCATGGGTAAATAAAAAGCTTGCTTGTCAATCAACTTGTATTCATTGCAAATAGCTTGCAATAAAAAAGATTTACCGGATTTTTCTGTTCCCGTTATAACGAATTCTGATTCTGTTGATTCCTGCAGTGATCTTGAAAGACTGTAGATCAGTTGCTGTATATGCGAATGATAAAAATTATCAAACCTTGGATATTGATCAATTGCAAAAGGGAAAATGAGCTGCTTAGGATTCATTGGAATGAAGTTCATTGGTTTGCCTTAACCAATTGATCGTATAAGAAATCAAACTTAATAAGCACAAAGTGCAGACAAGCAGGTGATAAGTAGGCTGCATTAAGTTTAGTGTGAATACGATTTCAACAAGGATACTTAAAAAATAAATGATCTGCATAAATGTAGTGGTCTTCCCCAAAAAGTTTGGTTTCGGTGAACCAACCTCATAAACAGTCATGTGGAATGCCGCACCAATCAAGATCACAGTATCTCTAAATACTAAAATAAAAAAAACATAACTTGGAATGTATCCGTTGATCCAAAAAATAGAGACCATTCCAATCAAAAGAATCTTATCTGCAATGGGATCCAATACTTTTCCTAAATCTGTTCGCCAGTTAAAAGTTCGCGCAAGAAAGCCATCGAGCGCATCGGTGAGTGCAGCTATAAGAAAAAGACCCATTGAAATTAAGTACTCCTCAATGTAAAAATAAAGCAGGATCGGATAAGCAAGAATAATTCTTACCAGCGACAAAAGATTAGGAATAAAAATTAAATACTTTCGCATGGCTAATTAAACTCTACCTGCAATGTCTCAGTATTACTGTCATAAACAGGATTAATGAATCTTCTAGAGCTTTGTAGTTCACGCATGAGTTCTTGTGGTTCAAACCTAAGCTTTAGATTCATTTGTGTTTCTCCCCTCATGATCGAGGTAGTTTGAAATGTTCTAATGGAAAAAATTTTTTTTACTTCATTTAGAAACATCTCATGCTCTGTGTAATTATCAATACCTTTTACCACAAATCTAAAAGTATTTTGATCTTGTTCTGAAAAATTAATTGCCAGGACTTCATCAATGTAATTATTAATCTGATCATCAAGAAATAAAATTAACTGATCTTGTTGCAAATTAACAAGCGATTGAAAGTCACCGTTTATGCTCCATGAATTAATTCCAGTTTTAAGCAATTCAATATTTACTACTGCCTCTGTATTGCCTTTGGCAAGAAAATAGTCAGCTGGATCTTCATAATTGAGTTTATTTTTGAGATTTTGGATGTCTTGAAGATCGAACTCAGGGACATCAAGGAAAATCCCTCTCGTTTCAGTTAAATTTTTAAGCAAATTAGATAAGTTTGTTTTTAATTCTGTATCCTCACGATCAATACCTAAGAATTCAGGCTGAGTAGTGCCGTCGTCAATATTAATTAAAAAACTAATGCTGGGTCGATTGAATCCAATGATTGGAAAAGCATTAGCATCGAATAACTCAATGACTTCATCTTCTAAAAATTTAACCCTTAGATACCCTTCACCATCAATTTCTTCCGTGGTATAGCTGGCAACATAACTGGTCTTATTGATTTGCTGACGGTTAATTTCATTTCTAAATTTCAGGCTGGATGAGCCTGAAAGTTTAATCAGCAGCTTATCAAAAGCTCGATTCAAGCCATAGTTAACATTGGTGTACTCTTGAGTGCTGATTCGAACTTCAAACAAGGATGAAAATTCACGTGCATTTATCTCAACTGCATTTAAAACTAATATTAAAATAGGTAAGATTAATTTATCTTTCATCACTGAATATTGTAAATGACCAATAAATCTAATCCTAATGATCCCTACGCAAAAGCTGGGGTAAATATCGATCATGGAAACGCCCTGATTAAGCTCATCAAATCAAGCGTTAACGCGACTCATAATAAATCAGTGATGGGTGGCATTGGAGGCTTTGCTGGATTGTATGAATTAAATCATCAGCTTAAAAAACCCACATTGGTTGCCTGCACTGATGGTGTTGGTACCAAAGTTACGCTTAGTAAAAAATATCATACTCTTGGAAGCGTTGGGCAGGACCTTGTGGCTATGTGCGTTAACGATATGGCATCTTGCGGAGCAACACCTCTATTTTTTTTAGATTATTTTGCCAGCTCAAAACTTGATCTAAAGGAGACTGCAACAATCATTAAGGGAATTGCAAAAGCTTGCAAGAAAACAAATATGGCACTCTTAGGAGGTGAAACCGCTGAAATGCCAGGACACTACATTAAAGGTAATTTTGATTTAGCAGGATTTGCAGTGGGTATTGTTGATAAATCAAAAATTATTAGTGGTAAAAAAATAAAAACTAACCATGTAATTTTAGGCATTGAATCCAGTGGACCTCATTCAAATGGCTATTCTTTAATTAGAAAAATACTCTCACGACATAAGCCCCCGTCAGCCGTTTTAAAAACGCTTTTAAAACCAACCCATCTATACACTTCCATGGTGAATGATGTGGTAAAAAAAAATATTAAAGTTTCGGGCATTGCTAACATTACCGGTGGTGGCATAACTGAAAATATACCTCGAATAATACCCAAAGACCTTGCAGCTGATATTGATCTAAATGGCTGGAAGTTTCCAAAGGCTTTTCAATGGCTACAAGAAAAGGGGAAGATCAGTAATGAAGATATGTTAAGAATTTTTAATTGCGGTATCGGTCTAGCAATAATTCTTCCTCTTTCAGAAGTTAAGTTATTAGAAAATCTTGCCAGCAAATATAAATTTAAGACTCATCGAATTGGAAAAATTGTTAAACGAACTCAAGCTGAGTTAACTTACTTAAATTAAATGAAGCGCATCGTTGTACTGATCTCTGGCAGCGGATCAAATCTTGAGGCTATCATAGAAGCCTGCCTCAGCCAGCGCATCAATGGCGAAGTTGTTCATGTGATTTCAAATGTTCCAGATGTCTTTGGTTTAACGCGTGCTGCAAAGCACAAGATACCTTCATCGGTGATTAACCATAATAACTTTAATGATCGGGAAAGCTTTGACAGGGAGCTCTATAATCAGGTCAGTGACCTAAACCCTGATCTAGTTGTGCTGGCCGGTTTTATGAGAATTCTTACTGCAAATTTTACTAATCCATTAAAGGGTAAGCTGATTAATATTCACCCTTCCCTATTACCAAAATATCCTGGGCTAAATACCCACCAACAAGCTATTGATAATCAAGATCCACGTCACGGCATTTCCATTCACTATGTTACTGAAGAATTGGATGGAGGGCCGATCATCGCTCAAGGAGCGATGAAACTTGATCTGCAAAGCTCTTTGGAGGAGGTGATTGATCAAATTCATCGCATTGAACATAACTTATATCCAAGGGTAATAGCTGAACTTCTTGATATGAAGGTCGGTCTTAAACATAATACAGTTCAATTTAGTCATGATTCAGAATTTAAAGATGCTCAACCGCTCCAGTTTAATTAGTTTTGGTTTTAGCTTTATGCTGCTCTTCAGCTTTAAAGCTGAGGCGGAATCAATGATTCCAGATTTTAGCGCCCGATACATCTTTGAAACCGATCAATTTGATTTTGAAGGTATACGTCAACTTAAAACCTTTGCAGATAAGCGAGTCTTTAGTTTTGAAGATAGAGCAAGGTTAATTAAAGCTGAATTTTATTCAGAATTCATTGATGCAGATGAAATCAAATCACTCTCTTACGATGCTAATTTTAGATTTACTTTCTTTCGTAGATTTACAAATTTTGACTTTGATTGGGATACCAAAAAATTAATCAGCACTGGGCAATATGATTGGCAGGCAACTTTGATGGAATCTCCGGTCTACGACCCTCTCAATGTTCAAGTGGAGCTAAGAAAGCGTTTGATGCTTGGAGAGACTGAGTTCTCATTAGTATTAGCTGAAATCAAGACAGGTGAATTGGTGGAAAATACTTACGCCATCAAAGGTGAAACTATTTTTACCTTAGAGGGCAAAGAGTATCCTTGTGTAATTTTAGAACGCGTTAGAACTCAAGATAATCGAATCACGACCTACACCATGGCTAAAGATCTAGACTATTTAATCTTTAAAGTAACCGATAATGATCCTGATGGTGATATCGCCTTGACCATCAAGCAGCTTTTAAGTTTTGGGTAACGTGACCCCTGTCTGGCCTTGATACTTGCCTTTGCGATCTTTGTAAGACGTCTCGCAATCTTCATCGGATTCTAAAAAAATCATTTGAGCCACACCTTCACCTGCATAAATTTTTGCCGGTAACGTTGTGGTATTAGAAAACTCTAACGTTACATGACCTTCCCATTCAGGTTCAAGCGGAGTGACATTAACAATAATGCCACATCGTGCATACGTCGATTTCCCCAGACAAATAGTTAATACGTTGCGGGGAATCTTAAAATATTCAATCGTTCTTGCTAGCGCAAATGAGTTAGGTGGAATTACACAGACATCTGATTTCACATCAACAAAACTATCTTCATCAAAGGATTTAGGATCAACGGTTGCCGAATTAATGTTAGTAAAAACTTTAAACTCATCGGCACAACGCACGTCGTAACCAAAACTTGAAACCCCGAAGGAAATAATCTTATTGCCGCTATCTGCATCACGGACTTGATTCTCAGTAAAGGGCTCAATCAACTGATGCTCTTGAGCCATCTTCTTTATCCATTTATCCGATTTAATTGTCATGAAATATCGATCCTCCCTTGAATCGCTCTGGCAATAGTATTGCTATCTACATACTCTAATTCACCGCCGATAGGAATGCCATGAGAAATTCTTGAAACCTTCACATCACTAAGATGATCTTTAATAAAGTATGCTGTTGCATCGCCTTCAACCGTGGAGCTGGTAGCCAAAATAACTTCTTCAATATGATCGGTTTTTATGTACTGCAACAAATCTGGAATACCCAAATCTTCAGGAGCGATCCCATCAATGGGCGAGAGTCTGCCCATCAACACAAAATAACGTCCTTTAAATCCACCTGTAGATTCAATCGCTAAAACATCTGAAGGACTTTCAACAATACATAAACTACCTTGATCTCTTGAAGAATCCGAGCAGATTCGACAATACTCATCACTGGTTAAAATACGGCATTGCTTGCAACGCTGGACATTCTCTAAAGCCTCTTTAAGTGTATCCCCAAGATAAGCTGCACCATCTTTGTTCTTATCAAGTAAATACAAAGCCATGCGTTGTGCTGATTTTTTTCCCACCCCAGGCAAAATTGTAAGCGCCTCAATTAAGTCAAATAAGAGATCTCGTTTCATTCTTTAGTGCTGATGGAATCAGGTTCAATTGTGCCATCAAATGATTTAAGAATCTCTGAAATAATTGGCTGGTTTTCAAGTTCTTCAATGGTGGACTGTAAATTTTGATTGGCAATTTTTTCTTTAATTAAAGATGGTGACTTAGTCACGCTACCCTCCTCGATCACGATTTCTGGCCTAACTTTAAAATACTCTTTACATTTATCACTAAATTCCTCAAGCAATGCTGAAGTTGGAGAAGAAAAATTCTTAGGCTTCACTAAGACCAACTTGTTATCGATCGCTTCTTTGAATTCAAACTCACTGAAAAGTTGATAACTGATGCCGTTTAAACCTAATTGCTCAAAATCTTTTGCCCAGTCACTGATAGAAAGAGATTCCACAGAAGCTGCTGTGCCATTGGTTGCGGAAGCTTTAATTTTTTTATCTGGTTTCTGAACTTTTATTTCCTCTTTTACCTTCTTCTCAGGAGGCTGACTCACATCATTTTTTACCTGGGGTTTAGGATTTTTTTTTTCGTTTATTTGAGGCTTGGACTCATTTAAGGGATGAAAGGCTAGCATCCTCAGTACGCACATTTCTACAGCTTGATAAGGACTCGGATGAACAGAAAATTTCTCTAAAGCATTGATGGCTATTTGATATAGGAGTTGCAGCAATTCACCGTCAACAGAATTCGCAAGCCTAATAAGATCATCGTCTTCAGATCCAAGTTGTTGCGTCATGGTTAATTTATGCATTAGGTCTATCAATGCCTCAATCACTTTTTGGTAATCGACCTGTAGCTCTAAGATACGCTGTAAGGAATGGTGTGCGCCCTCTCCATTGCCTGCAAGAATATGCTCAACCAGCTCAAATAAATAGACATCATCAATGGTGCCCAACAATTCCTTAACTTGGCTGGTTTCAAGTTTTCCTCCTCCGAATGCAATTGCTTGATCAAGAAAGGTCAAACCATCACGAACCGATCCTTGAGCACTTTGTGCAATCAATTGAGTGGTTGCAGGATCATATTGAATGCCCTCTTTATCTAAAATGATATTCATATGATTAGCTATTTGAGTCTGCGCCACCGCTTTAAGGTTAAGTTGCAAGCATCGAGAAAGCACTGTCTTAGGAACCTTATCCAGTTCGGTGGTCGCCATCAAAAAAATCATATGCGGAGGTGGTTCCTCTAAAGTTTTTAACAGTGCATTAAAAGAGCTTTTCGATAGCATATGCACTTCATCAATGAGGTAGATTTTATAATTTGCATTGGCAGGTTTATACACTGCAGATTCAAGCAAATCCCGCATATCATCCACACCCGTTCTCGAGGCAGCATCGACTTCAATAAATTCTAAATGATGACCCGATTTGATTTCCTCACATGCTGAACAGGTATCGCAGGGCTCTGATCCCCCACCTCGATTATGGCAATTGAGGGCTTTAGCAAGGATTCTTGCTATGGTAGTCTTTCCAACTCCTCTAGTGCCACTAAAAATGAAAGCCTGATGCAGGTTTCCGCTGATTAGACTATTCTGTAGGGCTTGTAAAATATGGTCTTGGCCAACCACTTCTGCAAATAAAGCAGGTCTGTATTTGCGCGCTAATACCTCATATGACATAGCGTTTTATGATATCACGACTGATCTAAAACTGATTCAATTTGAGCCTGAGAAAACCCTCGATTGTAGAGAAATTGTTTACGCTTCATGATCTCTTTAAAATCTTCGCTTGGTTGCTTATATTTTTTTTCTAATTCATGTCTGAGAATGTCATCCCAGCCTTCAAAGGTTTCAATTGCATCAGTAATTTCAATGCTTCCAACTTGTTTTTGTTGCAGTTCCATTTTAATGCGTTGAGGTCCAAAGCCTTTCTTTGCTCGAGCCATCACGTACATCTCAGCAAAACGAGCATCATCTAATAGCTTATTGATATTTAACTTATCAAGTGTTTCATT
>QOPE01000004.1 GCA_003331565.1 SAR86 cluster bacterium
ATTTTATTTTTGTAATATCAATCGAATAATATTGAACTAAGAAATTTAAGATTTTTTTCTCTAGGTCAGGCACAAAAAAAATATTTTCGGTATTAATATTTTTAGGCATCTTATCTGTTACTACAAAGGCTGCCCCTTTAGTAAAAGCTTCATTTATAAATTGGCAACCATGTGATTTGGTGCCTTGCACAGCAAAGAAAACTGAATTTTTTTTGATTTCCTTTGAAGAGTTTGAAATATGAGTCACTGTACTTGATGATGGGAAATCAAAACTGAAACAATCTTTCCAAATATCTTTTGAATTCATAAATTACAAGCTTACTAGATCATCGAATATTTCTTTAAACACTGGCGCTGCAACTTCTCCTCCAGAGTAACGATTTAGACCAGGCTCATCAATTGTCACTAAAATTGTATACTTTTTCGTTTCAAGTGGTCCGATGCCAATGAATGATGAAATGTATTTGCTTTTATCATATTTTCCATTGCTAACTTTATGAGATGTGCCAGTCTTGCCTGCAACTCTATGTAAATGATGCTTTGCTTGCGTACCTGTACCATCAATGATAACTTGCTCAAGTGATTCCATAATTAGTTCAGCCGTATGCTTAGAAATTACCTGACTTGGATTACTGTAATTTTTTTCTTCAACTAATTGAAAATCTTTTAAAACTCCATCATTTGCAAACACTGAAAATGCTATCGCTAATTGGATTGCAGATGCCTCTAATCCATATCCAAATCCTAAGCTTGCTATTTCATGATCACTAATATTAGATCTTTGATTAATTTTTCCATACGCTATTGATGGAAAGTTTATATTTGGGGGAACAGCCAACCCAAATCTTTTATATCCATTAGTCAAATCATATGAGTCAATTTCCAATGCAATCTTTGCAGCCCCTACCTGACTTGATTTTGCAATAATATCGATGGGAAGTAATGAGCCATAATTTCTTGGATCAGCAATAACCTGAGAGTTAAGCTCTATATATCCAGGACCAGTTTCCACAGATTTATTAAAATCTATATCATTATTTTCAATCCCAATTGCGAGAGCAATTGGCTTAATAACTGACCCTGGCTCGAAACTATCCAATAAAGCTCTATTCCTCTGAATTAACCTATTAGGATCATTAGGGTTATATGATGGATAGCTAGCTATTGCTAATATTCTTCCAGTTTTATTATCCAAAACAACTGCGCTACCGCCTTTTGCCTGTGCTTGAATTACTCCTTGGGATAGGCTCTTATGAGCTGAATATTGAATCTCATGCTTAATGGTCAACTTAAGATTTTTGCCGTCAGATCCTCTATTTAAGATCTTTGGGGGCTTAATTATTTCTTGCCTTCGATTTTTAAAGATCTGTTTTTTTCCAACCTCTTCTTTTAGGTGATTTTCAAATCCTTTTTCTAGCCCCTCTAAGCCTCTGTTATCTGCTCCAGCAAAACCTATAAGCGTAGCTATTTGCTCTCCAAGGGGGTAAATTCTTTTACTAAAAGATTCAATCTCAAGATAATCATTCCTTTTTGATTTAATTTCCTGAATTTCTGCTAGCGAGATATCTTCTTTTAAAATTTTTTTCTTTTTTAAGAACCCAGTACCTTGATTTAAAAAATCAAATGAAAGATCTAAATCAGAAGTATCAAGTCCTTTAAGACCATATAAATTATATTTAATAAGGCTGCTAGCTAAGGGGTAATTATTTGCATCATATATTGCACCCCTTGCATGTGGAATATCTCTGAATGAAATAGTTCTGTAATCACCTTTAGCCTTTAAAAAATCACCCTCTTCTTGATACAAATAAAATATTCTCAAGATAATTATGGTTGTCATAAGAGCCATAACTCCGAATATGATATAAAAACGAACTGTCAATCTGCTACTCATAAATCTATTTTATTTTTAACCTTGTTTCGGCGTTCTGCATATTTAAATCTTGAATAGAGGACATCTCTGTTTTTGCTAATGAAGTTAAGAAATTTTTTTCTGTGGTCAGCTTGAGATTAATTTCTTTTAATTTCAAAATCTCGTACCTTGTATTCTCAATATCATTTGCCAAAATTGAATTTTCCCATCTAATTTTTATTAACCAGATATTTGATACCAATATTAAAAAGAGTATGAAATATAAAAGATGGACTTTAGTATTACTCATTTTTTTGCATATACCCTTAATACTGCACTTCTACTTCTAGGATTGGCTTTTACTTCCTCTGGTTTAGCTCTCAACTTTTTTTTAACTGCCCTATAACTCTCATCAATAGTATTGTTAATTGGTATTTCTTTTGGATACGAGAAAGTTTTTGGAGAATAGTAATTTTTTACTATTCTATCCTCTAGGGAGTGAAATGAAATTATTGCTACTCTTGCCCCAGGTAATAAAATTTTATCAAGAGCATCTAGCATCATTTCAATTGCAGATATCTCCTGATTAACTTCAATTCTGATTGCCTGAAAAATCCTGGTTGCTGGATGAATTCTTGATTTTGATTTAATTGAACTTGAAATTAAATTTGCTAATTGTAGTGTCGATTTAATTCTTTGCTCAGATCTATAAATTGAAATAAGTTTTGCAATTTTTCTTGATTGCTTTTCTTCTCCGTACTTAAAAAAAATATTTGTCATATCTTCTTCAGGAGTTTCATTTATCCATTTTTCTGCACTTATGCCTTCAAGATTATTCATCCTCATATCTAGGGGACCATCCTTATTAAGGCTAAAGCCTCTTTTAGGATCATCAAAGTGAGTTGAACAAACTCCAAAATCAAATAGAGCACCATTAATCTTAGGAAGTTTAAGTTTGCCTAGATCTGCAAAGTCATGATGAAAGATTTTAAGTCTTTTGTCTTGTATGATTTTTTTTGCATAACTTATAGCTTGAGGATCTTTATCAATTGCAAATAATCTTCCTTTGTCGTTTAGTTGTGAGAGGATTTTTTTCGAGTGTCCACCCCTACCAAATGTTCCATCAAGGTATACACCATCTGGTTGAATATTTAAAAGGCTGACCGATTCCTCCAGTAGAACCGGAATATGTTGCATTTGATTAATCTACCTGCTTTCTCATGAAAGTTGGCACATCGAGGAAATCAATATCCTCTGCAGACGATGTGCCAACACTGACTGAATCCTTTGTATGATCTTTATCGAGTCCAACTGGAGATAGCTTTACCGTTGAAGGAGAATTATCAACTGCAAGCCTTGGTGCTTTTTGATTAACGCCAGTTGCTACGACTGTAACAGTAAGCTCGTCCTCATTAAGATTCTCATCAATTACTGCTCCATAAATTACTTGGGCATCTTCGGCAACTATGTCCTCAACCACTGTGTTGACTTCATGCATGTCGCCCATGGTAGGACTTTTAGCACTTAAATTTACCAATATACCTCTAGCATCCTTAAGGTTTATATCTTCAAGAAGTTCTGAACCGATTGCTTGTGATGCTGCTTCAACTCCTCTCTCTTTACCAACTGCGACTCCAGTTCCCATCATTGCAATACCTTTCTCCGACATAACAGTTTTGACATCAGCAAAGTCAACGTTAACGTAACCAGGCTTCATGATTATGTCTGAAATTCCTTGCACCGCTCCTCTGAGCACGTCATCTGCTTTGGCGAAAGCTTCTTGCATAGAAACATTTAATCCGAGTACTTCCATTAATTTCTGATTTGGGATTGTTATCAAGCTATCAACTTCCTCTACTAAATGAGCAATTCCTTGCTCTGCTGCAGTAATTCTTTTTTTACCTTCTAGCTGAAAAGGCTTTGTTACTACTGCAACTGTAAGAGCACCCATTTCTTTTGCTATTGAGGCAATAATTGGTGCAGCACCTGTTCCAGTTCCGCCTCCCATTCCGGCAGTAATAAAGACCATATCGGCACCATCTAAGAGTTCTTCAAGTGACTCTCTATCTCTTTCAGCTGCCTGACGTCCAACCTCTGGATTAGCTCCTGCGCCTAATCCTTTGGTGATTCCACCACCTAACTTTAAAATAGTGGCGCCATTAGCCTTTGCTAAGGCCTGAGCATCCGTATTAGCACAGATAAACTCAACACCATCGATATTATGATTCATCATATGAATCACGGCATTGCCTCCGGCGCCACCCACCCCGATAACTTTTATTTTTGCTTGCTCTGAATGATCTTCGATAATTTCCCAATTCATATCTCTCCCCTTAAAAAGACATATTTTTTACTGTTTCTGGTAATACTACTTCAAGTATTTCAGTTGATAGTGGTCCACCCTGCTGTCTGGCTTCCCAATTTGCTTGACTCCAAAGCTCAAACTTATCCCCCATCCCAACTAGCGCAATCTTTTCTTTTATTTCTATTTCTGCATGAGTTCTTAGTTCACTTGGAATCATAAGAAGCATTCGAGATTGAGCATTAAAGTCTTGAACTGAGGCATTTCCTAGAATTGTCCATTGCAGCTTTCTTACAATTGGGTCAAGACTTTGTAAAGACTGGAGTCTGGAAGAAATATCATTCCATACACCTTGAGGATAAATTTTTAGTGCAGGATATTGAGGATCTTGAGTAACAACTATTTTATTTGTGTCTAGTTCAAACAGGCTGTCCCTGTATTTCGCAGGAATTGCTATTCTGCCCTTAGGGTCGATTGTTATTGAATTAAAGCCAAACATGTGTAGTTAAATCTATAGTTCTACACACTTTAAAACATTTTTTCACACTTTGACACACTTTTTTTAATTTTTTTAAAAAAAATATATCAAATGAGTTGGTCTGTAAGCCGGATTCTGTCTAGATGGCCATCTATCTCGACATTATGTCGCCATAATGCTCTAGCAACCTACCCGAATCTCTGATGAGCAATCAATAAGATTCCTATTTGGTCTTGCTTCGGATGGGGTTTACACTGCCATCAGTGTTACCACTGATGCGGTGAGCTCTTACCTCACCTTTTCAACCTTACCCTAAGGCGGTATATTTTCTGTTGCACTTTCCGTAGGCTCACGCCTCCCAGGAGTTACCTGGCATCCTGCTCTATGAAGTCCGGACTTTCCTCTGCAAAAGCAGCGACCATCCGACCAACTCGACGTAGATTTTAATACTAAATGTTCTCTTTAGATATATCTGACAAAAATTTATATACAGACTGCTTATTATGTCCATAAAGGTCATAAATTAGTTTTGAAGCATCCTTTGTAGAGAGGTATTTCAAAAATTTTTTTCCCTCCTCCTCAGAAAGAGAGAAATTTTTTACAGAGTCTCTTTTTGAACTAAGTACAATTACAATTTCACCTTTACATGTAATTTCATCATTTTCTAATTCTTGAGCAATTTTTTTTAAAGAGCCCCTTTTAATTGATTGGAACTTCTTAGTCATCTCACGACAAATAGCTATTTCACAATTATTACCTAATTTCTGATGTAAAAAATTTATGGTTGTTTTTAGTCTTTTTGGGCTCTCAAAAAAAATTGTTGAGCCCTCAAAATTCTCAATTATTGAAATTGCTTTATCTTTTCTATTACTTTTTTTTGGAAAAAATCCTTGGAAATTAAATGAGCTAGGGGGGAGCCCAGAATATACCAAGGCAGTGATCACTGAAGAAGCACCTGGCAGCACTTCAAAAGATATTTTATTCTCTATACATAGCCTGATTAGTGGGAATCCAGGATCAGAAATGATTGGTGTTCCTGCATCCGACATAATTCCTACATCAATACCATCAACTAGATATGAGAGTATTTTTTTGGATACCTCATTTTCATTGTGCTCATGAAAAGTTCGAATGGATGGTTTGTCTATTGAAAGATCAGATAAAAGTCTTGAGGTTTTTCTTGTGTCCTCTGCAAATATATACTTAACTGATTTAATTACTTCAATTGATCGTAAAGAAATATCTTTTGTATTTCCTATTGGCGCAGCGATAATGTAGAGCATATATTGAGTAATTGATTATAAGTATGAAAGATTTTCTTTTAATTATAGTAATTATAATGAGTGCTTGCTCATCACAACAATATTCTCAAAATTTAATTATTAATTCTGAAGATACATTGGTTAAAAATGAAGCTGGACTTTTCTTTTTTGATCAAAACTTAAGTTATGAAGAAAACAAAAAGATTTCTGCCTTATTCAGCTACCGAAACATTGGACAAGATGCCAAAGATTTTATTGTAAATATTCAAAATAATAGGAATTTAGAGACTGAAAATAGACAACTTATTAGAACCTTATATAACAACATAAATAGGATACAAGCCTCAAAAAAAAGAGTGCAAATAAAGACACCATTTGATCTAGATTCAACAGATGTGTATTTAAGTGCTTATGAACAACCTATAAAAAATAAACTATTAAGATCTAATCAGCCAGTTACCAATATTCTTTCAAATAAACTTTTGTTTTGCTCAAGCTACTATGATGAAATGGACATATCTGTTATTGATAAATTAATTCAAGAAGATAGAGATTTTGTATTAATAACTGATCAAAAAGTTTCAAATTTTCAAATTAATTTAATAAAAGGAAATATCTTACCTAAAAAAAATTATTTTTATGATCAACAGAATCCACAAGCTTTTGCAGCCGAAGTTTTAGGTATCAAAGAATCTCAAGAAAGATTTAATGAGATTAAAAGAATTTCTTCTGGTCTGTCCATTGAATTTTTACCAAGAAGAAATTCAAATTTAGAGATTATAATTTTGGATGTAAGCGCTTCTAATCTAAAAAGGCTTTTGCCGGCCTTTAATTATAATTACGCCGCGGATTTAAATTACTATAGTACGTCCTCAGCAAACCTCCTATTTAATGATGAGATTGATCTTAATGATCTTGAAAAGCTATTTGCTCCAATACCAAGACCTGTAGATAGCTATTCAAAAACAAAAGAAATATTTTCAAACAATCATGCAATCATAAGTGACACCATCTTAGTAGAGGTTTTAAGACAAATTGGTGTTTCTAAAGCTTTGGTTAACGGTTACTCAGGGATTTTAAAATATACAGGAAGCGGCTGTATTGAAAGAGATATTCCTCTAACTCAGATTTAATCTCTGAGATCTTTTTCTATCAATGAAAGGCTGTCTTGAAAGCCAGGCCTCTCAAATATCTTTGCTTGATAATCTAAAAGCGGCTTCAGATGTCTATTCAGGGGAAGATTAATTCCTAAGGATGGAAGGCGCCAAAGTATTGGAGCAAGATAACAGTCAGCAAGTGAAAATTCCTCACTCATAAAAAATGGAAACTCTTTAAATGTTGGGGCGATAGCGCTAATCTCATGAAGAAGCTCCTCTTTGGCAACTAATAACTCTTTATCTGTACCGTCTTTAGCACTCAATTTATCAACTAAAGGACAGATTTCTTTGTCTATTCTTAGCATAAGTGTTCTGCTGTTGGCTCTTGTGACTGGGTAAACAGGAAGTAATGGAGGGTGAGGAAATCTTTCATCTAAGTATTCCATCATTACGGTGGTGTTATATAGCCCCAAATCCCTGTCTACAAGAATAGGTAATTCATGATATGGATTAATAGATAAAACCTCCTCTGGAGCTTCATCATTACTGGTTTCTCTGATTTCACACGCAATATCTTTTTCTGCAAGCACAATCCTGACTCTGTGGCTGTAATGGTCGTCTTTATCTGAATATAAAATCATAGCTGTTTCCCCTAAACTTAGTGATAGTCCTTTTGATATTCTCTATATAACAAAAATGATAGTGCGGTAAAGGTTATAAAGAAGAATATTACATACCAACCTATTCTTTCTCTATCTCTTTTTGCAGGCTCACCAACATATACCAAGAAATTAGTAAGATCATAGATCAAACTATCAAAGCCTGCCTGTGTTAATTCACCAGATTCTTTAATTTTAAGATAGCCACATTTTTCTTCAGTAATGTCATTTCTATTTTCATCTCTTTTAACGCCACCGTTTGATGCAATTATAGGCACTTCCTTGCAACCCAATACTTGTTTACCTTGCAAATGACTTAAAACATTTGGCATGGCAGCACCAGGATAAACAAGATTATTGACTCCATATTGTTTGGAGTCATCTTCATAAAAAGTTCTCAAGTATGTGTATACCCACTCAGGGCTATGCGATCGCGTTACAAGAGTCAGATCAGGCGGTGCAACTCCGAACCACTCTTCCGCGTTTCTTTTAATCATTGAGCCTGTCATTAAATCTCCAGGCTTGGTCTCTTGATTAAAAATTAAATTTTCGAATAGTATTTCTTCAGGAATTTCGAGATCAGCTGCAATCCTTCCCCAACGAGAATATTTCAGCGAGTGACAGCCATAACAATAATTTATATAAGTTGCTAATCCTTTTTGGAGAGATTCATTGTTATAAAGATCATAACTGTAATCATCACATTCTCCATAATCACCGCAAGGGGCCGACTCAGCAGAAAAAACACTGGGTGCAAAGTATATAGAGAAAATGATAATAAAAATTTTAATCATAATCTCTCGGGTGGCTGCTTTGTCGATTCAAGTGATGTATAAATTGGCATTAAAAAGAAGAATAGGAAATAAATTGCAGTACAGATAACGCTCATTAAGGTTCTTAATTCAGTAACTGGAACTGTTCCAAGATAACCTAAGGTTAAAAAGCTGATAGCGAATAGAGAGATTGCGATTTTACTAAAGATGCCTTTATATCTAATTGAATTAACTTTGCTTCTATCAAGCCAAGGCACTACAAATAAAATTGCAATGGCGCCTGCCATAACAATCAATCCTCCAAGCTTATCTGGGACAGCTCTAAGCATTGCATAGTAAGGAGAGTAATACCAAACTGGAGCAATGTGTTCTGGAGTGCTAAGCGGATTAGCTTCTTCAAAATTAGCCTTTTCAATAAAATATCCTCCAGCCTCCGGAAAAAAGAACATTATTATCGAAAAAACTGTCATGAAGACACCAATACCTACCAAGGCATTTAAAACTTTGTATGGAAAGAAAGGAACGCTATCAAGAGGCACTCCATCCTCATCAAGGTGCTCTTCAATATCTATGCCTTCTGGGTTACCAGCACCAACTTCATGCAAAGCAACCAAATGCATAAAAACAAGAGCAATTAACATAAGAGGTAATGCAACAACGTGTAGGGCAAAAAACCTTGAAACCGTAGATCCAGAAATATAATAGTCTCCTCTAACCCATACCTCTAAAGATTCACCAATATATGGAATGGCACCAAAAAGAGAAATAATTACTTGTGCTCCCCAATAAGACATTTGGCCATAAGGTAATACATACCCCAGAAACCCTTCTGCCATCATCACAAGATAAATTGTCATTCCAAAAATCCAAACCAGTTCTCTTGGTTTTTTATAGGAGCCGTACAAAAGTCCTCTAAACATATGCAGATAAACCACTGCAAAAAACATGGATGCGCCAGTAGTATGCATGTACCTGATTACCCATCCATAATCTACATCCCGCATAATAAATTCTATTGATGAAAAAGCACCCTCTTCTGTATTTTGATAAGGCATCATGAGCCATATCCCAGAAATAATCTGTATTATCAAGACAACTGATGCTAAGGCACCAAATAGATACCAGAAATTAACTTTCTTAGGAACGGGATGTTTTGAAAGATGTCTTTCAAATGTATTGACTATTGGCAATCGGTCGTTAAACCACTTAAAAACTGTATTCATTAAGTAATCTCCTTATCCTCTCCGATTGTTAAGATTGATCCCTGAAAATTATGAGGTGGCACCTTTAGATTGGTTGGTGCTGGAACACCCTTGAATACCCTACCAACTATGTCGAACATTGAGCCGTGGCAAGGGCAAAAGAAGCCTCCTGTCCAGGTTGCATCCCATGGCTTTGGTTCAACTTCAGGATGATATTTTGGTGAACATCCTAAATGCGTACAAACTCCAGCAAGTATTGAAAATTCATCGCTTTTTGATCTTGTTGGATATAGATCTCTATAAGGCTCATCAATAGATAGCGAATTTGGATCTGCGAGCTTAGTTTCAACTGATGGTAAGTTAGAGATGGAACTTTTTGTATGACGCAAAACAAAGACTGGTTGTTTTCTCCAAGCCACTTGAACAATTTGCCCTTCTTCAATTTTAGAAATATCGACTTTTACAGCAGCGCCTAATGCCTTAGCTTTAGCACTTGGATTCCATGCAGCTATAAAAGGTGTCGCGGCAAATGGAATGCCTGCTGCACCAAAAGCAGCTGTCATGCCTATAAGTACTTTTCTTCTCTTATTATTTTTGGTGGATTCGGTCATAATTGGGATTTATATTCTAATATAATTAGTCTATATAAACCACTACCGTTTTGAGAATTGAGAGCTCTTTCTAGCCTTCTTCAAACCAGGTTTTTTCCTTTCAACTTTCCTCGGATCCCTGGTCAATAAACCAGCTTTTTTGAGTTGAGGTCTAAGCTCTTCATCAAATTCAATCAGGGCTCTAGATATACCATGCCTGATTGCACCTGCTTGACCAAAACTACCGCCGCCCTTGACCATAACTTTAATGTTAACTTTTTCATCTAACTCAGTTAGTTTCAAAGGTTGCATGACAAGCATCTGAGCAACCTGTCTACCAAAGTATTCACTTAGAGGTTTACTATTAACAGTAATATCTCCTTTTCCTTTACTCAGATAGACTCTTGCAGAGGAAGTCTTTCTTCTGCCCGTTGCATAATGGATTTCGCTCATTTAATTGGTTTCCAAATTTCAGGTTGTTGTGAATCATGCGGATGATCTGAACCAGCATAAATTTTTAATTTCTTGATAATTTGATTGCTTAATTTATTTTTTGGGAGCATGCCTTTCACAGCAAGCCTAATAACTTCCTCAGGCTTTTTATCAATCATTTCTTTAAAAGTTGTTTCTTTAAGTCCTCCAGGGTACTGTGAGTGTCTGTAATAAGTTTTCTTGTCATACTTGCTTCCGGTGACAGCTACTTTTTCTGCATTGATGACCACCACGAAGTCTCCTCCATCGGTATGAGGAGTAAAAGTTGGTTTATCTTTCCCACGAAGCCTATCAGCTAATTTAGAGGCAAATCGTCCAAGAATTTGCCCATCAGCATCAACAACATACCACTTTGGATGTACTGATTGCTTGTTTAATGATTCTGTTTTCATTTGTTTCTAAAAATAGACGTGAATATTAATGTTTCATGAGCATTTAATCAACAAATTATGCTCGAAGAATTAATTTTTTGTGATGTATTCTTGGGATGACATTTCAATCAATCTGCTTGCAGTTCTTTCCCACAAGTTTAAAAGCCCCTTACCATCATAAATATGAGGTAAATCCGCTGCAGGATAAAAAAACTTTATTTTTGTCTTAGCAATATATGCTATGTCAACAAAAGCTATTAGTCTTCTGACCAAATCCATTGATTCATCGTTAAGTATTGAAATATTACTTAAAAAAATCCAATTGAAATCTCTGCATAAAAGATTGAAATCTTGAGTTGCAACAGGTGATGAAAAAAAACTTTTAAGATCTACCCAAAGGCATTCCGCTGTGACACCTTTTACAGTGAATGCTCTATCATTTAAGATTAATTCATTGTCTAATTTAACCCTCTCACCAAAATAGCTTTCAATTAATTTAATAATTTCATTTTCATTGGATGAATCCGTGTTTAGTAGGGATGAATTTGTTTTTCTGTAATCTTTTGTTGAATCCAAATGATGATATAAAAAATCATTTTTTATAAATTGAAGAGATTTAATTAATTTTTCTCTCTGAAGACCATTTTGATAAAGCTCATCTACACTTGAATTAGAAGAAATGAATAAAGGAATTTCCTTTAAAGAAAGTTTTGGCATAATTTCTGCAATTATCATTGCATCAGCCACATCCTCTACCTGAAACTCATCAATAAATATTAATCTTTTTTGATCTTTAAGCTCATCTATGACTTTATCTAATGGATTTTTTTGGCCATCTAATTTATCGAGCTTCTTTTTAATGTGGTTCATAAAGTTAGTAAAGTGAATAAATTCAAATTCATGATTTAGCTTACTAGCAATGCTTTTCAAAAGGATAGTTTTGCCAATTCCCACACCGCCATAGAGATAGATGCTTGGGATTTTTTTAGATCTCAGAAAACTAAAAATTTTTTTGTCTTGTTTAATTGAGACTTCAACAAGGTTCAAAAATTCTACTTGTTTAGAATCTAGCTTAATGTCCTTTTTTTTGAATTCATCTAGAATAGATACTGATATCATCTTTTTAAATTATGGCGATTAATCTTAATTTCAAATCAATTATTACAGTTACAATGGCGGCTCTAGCCGTGTTTAGTATATTTCACTTCTCAATTGATAGAAATGATCTAAATTTTGAAAAAATAGTTAAATCTGTTGTGATCATTAAAACAAAACCAACTCGGTCATCAGCTTTCAATGATAAGCATATTGGTTCAGGGGTAATTATTTCCGATGATGGTTATATAGCAACAAATCTTCATGTGATCAGTGGGATACAAAACTTTGTAGTGGAAACCAATGAAGGCATTAATCTAGATGCCAATTTAATTGGCTTTGACAAACGCTCTGATTTAGCCATTCTTAAAGTTACTAATGAAAATGAGTTGAATTTAAATTCAATTGTCTTTGCAAAAAAAAAATCGATAAGTATTGGTGATAAAGTTTATGCAATAGGTGATCCATTTGGACTTGGTTTAACCGTTACATCAGGGATTGTAAGTGCTAATAATAGAAATACTGGAAACCCATATCTAGAGCTCATACAGACTGATGCTGCAGTAAACCCAGGAAATTCAGGTGGAGCATTGATTAATGAACATGGAGAATTGGTTGGAATTACATCAAAAATTTTTTCAACAACTGGCTCTTTTTCGGGCATAAGCTTTGCTTTACCGGTTGATAAGCTTTCCGATATAGCCTCTGAAATTATTAAGTTTGGTCTTGCAAAGAAAGCATCCCTTGGAAATTTTTATATCCGTTCAATAAGAATTTTGCATAACAATCAGCTTAAATATTGTGGAGAGATCGTTAATTATTCAAGTGGTCCAATCTTAGATTTATTTGAAACACATGAAAGATTGTGCATCCTTAAAATAAATGAAGAGCCCATGAGTTTAGATAGGCTAAGGCTGGTACTTGGAAATGCGTTTCCAGGTGATGCGATAAGCTTAACTCTTTTGGATGATAAGGGCGAATTGCACTCTTACCAAATTAAGACTGAGTCTATCTAGGCAATCTGACTATATTTGCTCCAAGGTAGGATAGTTTTTCTTCTATCCTCTCATAACCCCTGTCTATGTGATAGATTCGATCAACTATTGTTTCACCTTCAGCGCATAATCCTGCCAGAATAAGACAGGCAGATGCCCTCAAATCCGTAGCCATCACCTGGGCACCTGCAATCGCTTTAACTCCTTGAATAAATGCATTTTTCCCTTGAATTGAAATATTGCAGCCCATACGAACTAGCTCTTGAACATGCATAAAACGATTTTCAAAAACATTTTCAGTGATTACTGAGGACCCTTTCGATAAAGCATTTATAACTGTGAATTGAGCTTGCATATCTGTGGGGAATCCAGGAAAAGGTTGAGTTTGAATATCAACAGGATTAATGTCACTGTTCATTTCAATGGAAACAGATTCCTTTGTTGTTTTAATATCTGCGCCGCAAAGTTTCAGTTTTGAGAGAATATTTTCTAATCTATTAGGATCAACTTTATTGATTGTAATGCAGCCATTAGTAAGCGTAGCCGCAGCAAGATAGGTCCCTGCCTCGATTCTATCTGAGGGAATGAAGCAGTCTCCACCTTTTAACTCTGCAACTCCAGTGATGTGTATTTCATCGGTGCCAGCGCCCTCAATTTTTGCACCAATAGAATTTAGAAAATTTGCTAAATCTACTACCTCAGGTTCTCTAGCAGCATTTCTTAAGATAGTTTTTCCGTCAGCCAAAACAGCAGCCATTATTAGATTTTCAGTGCCCGTCACAGTCACACCTCCAAAAGTTATGTCTGCTCCAGAAAGCTTTTTAGCTTTTGCAACAATATAACCACCATCTAATTCTATTTCAGCACCCATTTGTTCAAGAGCTGTTAAATGAAAGTTTACGGGTCTTGTCCCAATAGCACATCCACCTGGTAGAGCAATTTTTGCTTGACCATACCTCCCCAATAAAGCTCCTAAAACTAATATTGATGCCCTCATGGTTTTAACAAGTTCATAGCGTGCTTCAAAATTATTTAGATTTGAGGAGTCAACCGAAAACTTCATTGATTCATCAAGAACTATATCTACACCCATTGAACCAAGGAGTTCAAACATTGTTGTGATATCTTGCAAATAAGGCAAATTATCAAATGTGATAGTTCTATCAGAAAGTATTGATGCAGCTAGTATTGGTAAAGCAGCATTTTTTGAGCCCGAGCATTCTATTGATCCCTCTAATCTTGAACCACCAATGATCTTAAGTTTTTCCAAGACTGAACTCCTCTTTGGTTAAAGTCTTTATACTTAATGCATGAAGCTCCCCCGAAGAGAAACATTCTTTGAGGTGAGATAAAACCTCTTTATGTCTATTGAGCACCTTTTGCCCAATAAATTTATCGGAAACTATTGTGAGTGTTAAATTGCAGTCAGAATTTGACAGAATTACCTCAGATCCCTGAAGGTTGGCTTCCAAAATACTTTTAATTTTTTCATGATCCATTATTCAGGAATGTTTGCATCTGAAGTCCAGTTCAGAATTACTTTATCTATATCACCATCAAATTCTTCCGCAAGAGCTCTGAATTGATTTCTAAAGGTTAGCCCGAGATTAACACCATTAACTATGATATTAATAATTTTCCAACCTTCACCTGATTTTCTAACTTTGTAAGTTATGGGATAAGAATTTGACTCTGTAAGCAGATCTTGATTTACGTCCTCAATCTTTTTAAATGTAGTTTTATTGCTAAAGTTAGTGACTATTTTTTGATCTCCCCACTGCGCTAAAGTAGATGAATAAGTATCAAGCAAAGAATTTTTGAATACTTCAATAAATTCTGATCTTTGCTCAGTTGAAGACTTTAAATAATTTTCTTTACCCATAACACTAGCTGAAACTCTCCTAAAATCTACCATGGGTTCAAAAATATCTTTTATCTTCTGTTTAAAGAGATCAGGATCAGATTCAAATAAATCTTGATTATTCACTATAACCTGCACCATAGACTGGGCATTACTATCGATAAAGGTTTGTGGGTTTATTTCGCTACTATTCGTTGGAACTAAAAATAATAACGAGAATGCGTATATAAAAACTTTTTTCATTCCCTTCATTATAACATTAGTGTTAGGTTAAGATTTCAATATGAGTACTAATAAATTTATCAATTCAGCAAAAAAAACTATTGGAATACAAGCAGATTCGATTGCATCTCTAAGCAATCAAATTGACAAATCTTTTGCAGAAATTGCTAAAAAAGTATCTCTCATTAAAGGAAAGCTAATTGTTATGGGTGTCGGCAAGTCAGGACATGTAGGCCAGAAAGTTTCTGCAACATTAGCAAGCACTGGAACACCCTCTTTTTTTATTCATCCAACTGAAGCAGCTCATGGTGACCTTGGAATGATCGCAAAAGATGATGCGGTCTTAATCTTTTCAAATTCAGGTGAAACAAAAGAAGTTACTGCAATTTTGCCTGCCTTAAAGAGAATGACTGCAGATATCTTTTCTATTACTGGTAATGCTAATTCCTCAATTGCAAAAGCATCTTCAGTGCACTTAAAAGTTCAAGTTGAAAAAGAAGCTTGTCCACATGATCTTGCACCCACAAGTTCAACCACTGCATCAATGGTAATTGGGGATGCATTGGCAATTTCTTTAATTGAAGAAAAGAACTTTTCTAGCGAAGATTTTGCAAAATCACATCCCGCAGGCGAATTGGGCAAAAAATTAACGACGTATGTAGGTGATCTTGCCATTAGCGGAAATAAAGTTCCATGCGTCGAAATTGACGCAAGTATTAAAGATACAATTATTGAAATTACCTCTAAAAAGCTTGGCATGGCTCTTGTTGTTAATAATGAAGAAGTTGTTGGTATATTTACTGACGGAGATCTAAGAAGAGCATTAAATCAAGAAATTGCAATTGAGAATAATTCTGTATCAAGTGTTATGACAAAAAAATTTAAAAGCATTTCTGAAAATGATCTAGCCATAGACGCCGCAACCATTATGGAGAAGAACAAAATTTTTACACTTAATGTCCTTAATCAAAAAAAACAACCCTCAGTCATAACAATGCATCAGCTTCTTGAATTTGGCATTATATGAAATCTATTTTCAATCTTTTTTGTCTAACAATAGTAATTCTAGCAAGTCATTATGCTAGTGCTAATCAAAATGAATTTAAAATAAATGCTGAAATTATTGACTATGATCCAAGCAAGAAAATAATATCACTTGATGGAGCGATATCCATGACCTCTGATGATTTTCAAATATCTGGAACAACTGCAACGATTTCCATGAATGATGAAGTAATTTCCATTGAGGGAAATCCCGCAAAAATAAATCTTCAGAATCCTGAAAAGATTTTTGGAGAAGCAAAACAAATTAAATATACCCCGGCAAAAGAAATATCATTAGTGGGTGAGGCAGTTCTTAGGACTAAAGATGGAGAGCTTAAATCAAAAAAAATACTCTACCAACTTGGAGTGTCTAATTGATGGAAAGTATTCTCATGTCATGCGAAAAAATTTCTATCAAAGTAGTTGAAAAATTAATAATTCAAAACATATCTCTAGCAGTTAATAAGAATCAGATAGTTGGTTTATTGGGTCCAAATGGCGCAGGAAAAACATCTACTTTTTATGCCATAGCAGGCATTGTGAAAATAAACAGTGGAAAAATCATTTTTCAAGAAAATGAAATTCATAACCTTCCAATACATAAGCGTGCCAATCACGGGCTAGCATACCTTCCACAAGAACCTTCTTTGTTTAGCGACCTTTCAGTGATAGAAAACCTTAATGGTATTAGCGAGCTATCAAAGCAACCAAATCTAATGACAGTGGATGAGATTATTCATACGTTCAATCTAAAAAAGATTATTAATAAAAAAGGTAGAGAGCTATCTGGGGGACAAAGAAGAAAAACAGAAATTGCTAGAACTCTTATTGGAAATCCAAAACTTCTATTGCTAGATGAGCCCTTCTCCGGTATTGATCCAATAGCTGTTGACGAAATTAAAGATTTACTTTCATATATCAAAACTATAGGTATTTCAATCCTGATTACAGATCATAATGTTAGAGAAACACTAAAAATATGCGATAAATCTTATCTTATGGCTGATGGATCAATATTTTTAGCAGGCACTAAAGAAGAAATTGTTAGTAATTCTATAGCTAAGGAGAAGTACTTAGGTTCTTCTTTTGAATAACTCATGTCGATCAAGTTAGTAAAAACTTTCAATCAGAGCCAAATTCTGGCGATGACACCATCCCTTCGAAAATCAATTGAATTGCTTCAACTGTCAAAATTTGAATTGCTTGAAGAAATAAAACATCATCAAGATGAAAATCCATTTATTAAAAATATCAATGAAAAGGAAGAATTTTTTGAATTAGATTATGAAAACTTTTCAGAAGAAATTAATTTACAAGAACATCTGCTCAAGCAAATTTTTGATCTTTCATTAGAAAAAGAAGATGAAGAAATCTGTCAAACATTAATATATTCATTAGATGAAAATGGTTTGTTGATCGATGAGCTTGAGGAACTAGAAGATATTTTAGAATTCAAGTATTCACAAACGAAAATTTTGGAGAATTTAATTAACGTTGTTCAAAAGCTTAATCCCCTGGGTGTTGGAGCTAGAGATTTTAAAGAAATGATTAAAATACAAGTTGATAAAAAAGTCTCTGATATTGAAGTGAAAGAAATTGCAGATGCAATTCTAGTTAGGTCAGAAAACTTTAATTACCAGGACTTGGAAAATGAATTAGCTAAGAATTTTGATAAAAAAAAGATAAGGGACGCAATTAATTTTATAAAAAAATGTGATTTAAGTCCTGGAATGAATTTTTCAAAAAATGAATTTATACGCCCTGATATTGTGGTTAGTAATGCTAATAATAGATTAGAGATTAAATTAATTGAAAATGATCTGCCAAGCCTGGGATTTGATCTTGAGCTATATGAGACATTTAAAAAAGAAAAATCATTATCACAAAAGATTAAAGATAAGGTTCATGAAGCTAAATGGTTCATAAAGGCAGTTGAAACTAGGAATAAAAATGTATCTAAAATAGGTACCCTAATTTGCGAAAAACAAATTAAATTTTTAACAAAAACTTCAATAGATCTAGAGCCTCTTTCTGGAAAGGAAATTGCAAAGGAGCTTAAGCTTTCTACTTCGACAGTATCAAGAATTATTAGGGCAAAATATATCCAATATGATGATGGCCTCCTTCCCATGAAATCACTTTTAGCTCCATCCGTTTCTAAATCTAAAAAAATTACGTCACGAAACTTAATAAGAGAAATTGACTTATTAATCAAATCTTCTCAAAAAAGATTAAGTGATCAAATGATTACAAACTTACTCAACAAAAAAGGATATGGATTGGCACGAAGAACTATTAATAAATATAGACAAAAATCTATTCGTCTCGAGGTGAGCTCATCTAAGATTAAGACTTTAAATGAAAGAAACTAATTCGTCATCAGAACTACCAACAGAGCTTATTAGTGCCTTAGATAAAACTGATAAGTCTTTTTCAATAAATCAGATTAAGCTTCAGCTTGATGCAATGAATCCATCTGAGATAGCGCATGCGATAGAGTCATCACCTCCATATCAGAGAAAATTAATATGGTCACTTCTTGATCATGATGAGGAAGGAGAAATACTTACCGAGCTCCATGATGAGATTCAACAGGAGCTTCTTTTAAAAATTAATTCAGATGATCTGATTGAGATAATCTCAAATTTAGAGCTCGATGATATTGTAGATATTCTTCAGGTATTGCCTCAACCTCAGGTAGATGAGTTTTTATCAAAAGCATCATCACTTGATAGGGAAAAAATCAAAACGGTTATGGATTATCCTGAGGATTCTGCTGGGGGCTTAATGAATACTGACATTATCAGTGTAAGACCCAGACACAGCCTCGAGGTTGTAATGAGGTATCTAAGGTCAAAGAAAGCTCTTCCTAAAAATACTGATAAGATTTTTGTTGTTTCAAAAAATGATCAGTATCTTGGCGATTTATCTATTTCAAAAATACTTGTTTCTGAGCCAACTTTAAGCGTTAGAGAATTAATGGAAACAAGTGCACTGCCTATAGATGCAAACATGAATGATAAAGAGGTTTCAATTTTATTTGAACAAAATGATTTAATCTCTGCGCCAGTTATAGATGAGAATTCTAAGTTAGTTGGAAGAATTACTGTAGATGACGTTGTCGATGTAATTCGAGAAGATGCTGATCAAAACTTAATGAGCATTACAGGTATTGCTGAAGATACATTTGCAGCTCCTGCAAGAGCAGCTAGGTCCAGAGTTGTTTGGCTTTCAATTAATTTAATCACAGCATTTGTTGCTGCCATGACAATTAATCTTTTTGAGAGCACTATTGATAAGTTGGTTTACCTTGCTGTTCTGATGCCAATTGTTGCTAGCATGGGCGGAGTTGCTGCGATGCAAACCCTTACCATTGTAATTAGGGGTCTTACTCTCCAGCAAATTAACAAAGCAAATATTAGATGGCTTTTTAAAAGAGAGCTTCTTGTATCAATTATCAATGGAGTAGTTCTTTCTGTTGCAATCGGTGGTATTACCTTCCTTTGGTTTCAGGAGGTGATGATCTCAATCTTGATATGTGTCGCTATGACTATCAACTTAATTAGCTCTGTAGTAGCTGGGATGGTTGTTCCGATAATACTAAGAAAATTAAATCAAGATCCTGCAATTGCAGGAAGTGTTGTTGTAACAACGGTAACGGATGTGGTTGGATTTTTTTCCTTTCTAGGCTTAGCAACTATATTTTTAATTAATTAATTCTTTCAAGGACAGGATTGTTGATTGGACCTTTTACATCAAACTGGATTGTTGATGCATTTGTTAAGTCTTCTTGAAAAATTTCATTAAAAAAAAGAGCTCCGGCTGCTGCTGGAAGTCCTACAAAAATTCCTGCGTACCATGGAAGATTTTCTGTAATGCGTAAACGTACATCTAGACTAAGATCTAATTCATCAAAGTTGCCCGAATTATCTTTTTGAATCAAGCCTTTCCACATCATCTTTGATGAGTTCGTTTCAATTGTCATCGTTTCATTTAGTCGAACATAATTTTTGGCAGCAATAGGATATATCTCTAACCGATCAATCCTTGTTTGAGCATACTCATCTAAACTTAGATCTAAGTTAGCAACCTTTCCAATTATATTTTTTAAATTAAATACTCCTAAAAGATTGAGAGCTGCTGAATTTGGTACAAAACTATCCCATGTTAAATCCTTTAATAGTAACTTTCCCTCGCCTTCTAAGCTATTGAGGTTTTTAATGTTTTTGAATTGAAAATTTAAATCAAGATCTGCATAACCTAAGTTAAAGTCATCATTAAAATTTAAAGGATTAAAATTTAAATCCTCAATGATGTATTTACCTTTAAAACGATAGAAATCCTCCTTTGAGTCATAGAAAAAATAGTTTGCCTCTGATTTTTCACTGTATGTCTTGATTATGCTTGATGACAACTGAATGTTGTTTATACCAAGTTTTGTACCAGATTTTTGGATATATGCTGAGAGATCCTCAAAAAATATATTATTAATAGTTGAGTTAGATAAGATGATTCTGAGGTTCAAATCATTCATTAAGCCTGATTCAGAATTCAAAGCATTGAAATCATAAATAAAATTTAAGCCATTTATCTCAGCCTTTATAAAGCTTGTTGAATCATTAAAAACCTTACCAGATATTTGTTCGCCTGTTAGCTGAAGATCAAATAAACCATTTTGAACATTAACCCTACCCTGTTGATTAAGGTATTTTTGATTAAAAAAATAGAGTTCCTGTATATCAAAATCAATATTTAATTTAGTTTGATTGGAGCTAGGATTTTGTGATGATAAGAAATCGAATAATTCATCTGTATTAAATGAATCAAGCTCAGCAATCAGATAATATTGATTTGGTCCTAAATTATTTATTAATTTTGTTTTTGCCTTCCCCAAATGAATCAAGGCTGAATTCAGATTTAAATTAGGGAGATAAGCATCTAACTTATTGTTGGTAACTTTTAAAGATTGCGTTTTATTTTCGTAAATTATGTCTGTGTCTAAAGGCACATCTGAATTTTTACGTATGTAGGCAAAAGGTGAATTAAATGAGGTGCCAATAAAATTTGTCTTTGCAAATGCTGTAATTGATTCATTTGAAAAAATTATATTAAGGTTAGTTTTTGTTTCTCCATCTAGCTGAAGGAAATCTTGATCAAAATAAAATCTATTTGGATCTAAGTCTATGCTTGTTTTGAGTTGAATATTAGGAGTTTGTTTTAACTCATAACCCAATAAATTTGCTTTTACATTTTTTTGATTTTCAAGGTTAAAAAAGATAATTCCTTCAAGGTTTTGTAAATCCTTGATGGTTAAGCTGGCATTCATTAATCTCAAAGAATGATCAAGAAGGAAAAATGATCTTCCTTTAATATTTGAAACTTCAATTAAATGCTCAAGTTCTTTAGAGCGAAAGTTGTAAACTCCTGATTCTAGAATACTCATAGATGGAGCTATGGAAAGTTCTCTCAGATCAAAATTAATCAGCTGACTAATAATATTTAATTCTTTCTTATTTGGTACGTGGCTTGATGAAAAATGTATTTTCCCCGAAGCAATATCAACATTAACCCTAAAATCTCTGCCAGATATCTCATTAAAATTTCCGGTTATAGCATTTACTAATAATTGACCTTGCCTAAAGTAGATAGCTCCTTTATCTAAACTAACTAAATTAGATAGAAACTGATAATTCAAATGTGAAAAATTTAATTTGTCTTTATCAAAATTAAGCTTTTCAGAAAAAAATTCCTGACCACCAATCTTCAAAGAAATTTTATTTAACTGGGCACTAGAAAAAATAATTGAGCTTAAAATTTCAATCGAGAATGTTATTTCTTCAGCCTTAAATATTCTTTCGTTTGAGTTATTCAAAACGCTTATTTCAGTGAAACTTAGTTTTGGAGTTAGTGCTGATCCCGTTCTTTTAATTTTTTCATAATTAATATCAAGACTGGTCAGCAAATAGTCATCGATATACTTAAGGCTCGCTTCAGGAAATCTATTTATTGATATAAGTATCAATAAGACTAAAATTAATGTAAATCCTGTTGCTATGATTAATGTAGTTAGTCCAATCCTCTTAATTGTTCTAAGCATAAAAAAACTTCTGTCTAAACCTTCTCATTCCAAAATAAACTGGGAACCACAGGATCATGCTTGTAATCCAATAAATAAAAATATCTAAATAGGAGTAATGCAATGGGTGATGAAAAAGGTAAAACAGCGCTGAGATAAACGCCGCAGATGTTCCGAAAAATATTGATAATTGTAAATATGAAAAAAGACGAAAGGTATAAGCATAAGCATGAATAATTAGTGAGAATAGACAGTAAAGTGAAATATGAAATCCTATGGCTGAATTCGAAAGAAAATCTACAAAGAATCCAATCAAAATCGATTGATTGACCCTTATTTTCTCTGGTGCAGCAAAGACCCAGTAACTAAATATCAAATATGAGAAGTTAGTATCAAAAAAAACACTGCCAAGCTTAAATGATAATAATGAATCCAGAATAATTGCAAAAATGATGCTTGAGTAAACTATTATTATTTCTCTTGTGCTCATGTTGGTTTAAATAAAAATACTTTTTCATCTGTTAATGGATTTGCAAAGATTTCAATGGAAATTAAATACTCATTGTCCTCAGCCTGAATAAGACTTATGGCTTTACCAACAGGCATATCTTTATTAAAAATTCCTCCAAATCCAGAAGTATGAAATTCTTGTCCAATAATTAATTCCTTATCTAGATCCTTAGATGATTTACAAATAAGCAACCTCTCAAAACCACTACCTTCAGCGTTACAGTAAACCTCAACATCTTTATTGTAAATTGGGATTTTGTGATCAATGTCACTCAGTAAAATTAGTTCAAATGAATTAGGATGATCTTCAATGATTTGGCCAATCAGACCAGTTGAATTAAGAGCAAAGCCTTTTTGATAGGATTTTTCATTTTTTTCTACAAACATTCTGTGATTTGAGCAGCAAAAGTACTGATCAGTATCAAAATCAATAATCCTATGTGGAGGACTCACATCACTGAGCTTTGAGTTAAATATATCCTGCTGTGCAACAACTGATAAAATACTCAACTGCTCTTTCAAACTTTTATTTTCATTTATCAATAATTTTTTTTCGCTGAAGTTTATTTGGGCTGATGCAAATGAATTTTTGAGGTTGTTCAAGCCTGATTGCAGAAAGTTTTTAGAGCTTATTTTTATTCGATCTAATGGATCAAATGTTTGATAAGTAATATCAAGAGAGAATAAAGTTAATCCAAATAAACACGCAACGACATATGGTAATCTTGAGTTGAATCTGGGCGTCTCGTTCGCCATTTATAACTACTCTGTTGAAAGTAAATCAATATTATATTTATCGATAATTTCAAGCGCCTGACCACCACCCCTAGCAACGCAAGTTAAAGGATCTTCAGCAATAATTACAGGTATTCCAGTTGAATTAGATATTAGCTTATCTAAATCTCTTAACATGGCGCCACCGCCAGTTAAAACAATGCCTCTCTCTGCTATATCAGCAGCTAACTCGGGAGGAGAAAGCTCAAGTGCATTTCTAATAGCCCTAACCATACCGTAAAGAGGATCTTTCATGGCTTCGAAAACCTGTTGGCTATTTAAGGTAAAACTTTCAGGTATTCCCTCAGCAAGATTTCTACCGGTGACAGTCATTTCAGTTTTTTCAGAGTCATCTGTTGCACAACCAACAGTTTTTTTAATTTTTTCAGAAGTTGATTCACCAATAACACATCCATAATTTCTTCTAACCCAGGAGGTGATTGATTCATCCATTTTATCTCCACCAATCTTTACAGATTCAGCATAAACGACTCCATTTAGTGAAAGTATTGCTATCTCAGTAGTGCCGCCACCAATATCAACAACCATGTTTCCATTGGCTTCTTCAACAGGAAGGCCTGCACCAATTGCGGCAGCCATAGGCTCTTCAATTAATTTGACATCGCGGGCACCTGCTCCAAGGACAGATTCTCTGATTGCCCTTCTTTCAACTTGAGTAGATCTACATGGCACACATACTAATACTCTAGGGCTAGGTTTGATAAATCTTTGCTCATGAACTTTAGCAATAAAGTGTTGAAGCATTTTTTCAGTGACCTGGAAATCAGCTATCACACCATCAGATAAAGGTCTTATTGCATTGATATTGCCTGGGGTTCTACCAAGCATTTTTTTTGCTTCATGGCCAACTGCAACTACTGTTTTTTGGCCTTTTGACTCTCTAATTGCAACAACACTGGGCTCATTTAAAACGATGCCAACCTCTTTGGTGTAAATGAGAGTATTTGCTGTACCAAGATCTATTGAAAGATCATTCGAAAACATACCTCTAACTGTTTTAAATAAGTTATATTTCAATTCCGGTCCCCTTCATGTAAATAATGATACAAATAGTATAATATTGCGATTTTAAAACAATAATATCATATGGATGATCAAACAGTCAGAACTATTTGCTACCTCTCAAGACTTAGATTGGATGATGAAAAGTCTAAAAAAATATTGAGCGATCTAGATACAATTATTGGAATGATTGACTCCTTATCGGCTACAAATACTGAAAATATTTCGCCTCTTTATAACCCTTTAGAAGAAACTGCAAGAAAATTTAATGACAAAATAAAATCTGATAATAATAAGGAGCTATTCCTAGAAAATGCTCCAGAATCAGATGAAAATTTCTTTTTAGTCCCTAAGGTTGTTGATTAAATGCAATTTCAAACAATCAAAGAAATCAATGATGGACTGGTTTCTAAAAAATTCTCTGTTGAAGAGCTAATCAAAGATACTTTTGCCCTAATTAACGAAAACAAAGTGTTAAATTGTTTTATCTCATTGAATGAAGAAAATGCTCTTGCAAGAGCAAAAAAAATAAAGGTTAGTAAAGATTCGCACCTGTTATCTGGTGTTCCTATTGCACAAAAAGATCTTTTTTGTACAAAAGGAATTAAAACAACTTGCGGATCAAAAATGCTTGAAAACTTTTATCCGCCCTATAGCTCAAAAGTTGAAGAAGCATTGGATGCCGCTGGTTCAATATGCATTGGTAAAACAAATATGGATGAGTTCGCAATGGGATCATCTAATGAAACGAGTTTCTTTGGAAATGTACACAACCCATGGAAAAAGGGATTTGTTCCAGGAGGAAGCTCTGGTGGTGCAGCATGCTCAGTGGCAGCTGGTTTAGTACCCGCGGCGACTGGAACGGATACAGGTGGCTCAATCAGACAACCAGCTGCATTATGTGGTCTCACTGGCATTAAGCCAACTTATGGGAGAATCTCAAGGTGGGGAATGATCGCTTTTGCCTCGAGCTTAGACCAAGCTGGACCAATTTGTAGAACTGCTGAAGACTGTTCAATTTTACTTGATGCAATGACTGGTTATGACTCGAGAGATACTACATCTCTTAATCTTGACCCCACCAACACATATACTGACTTAAAGAAGCCATACGAAAATCTAAGAATAGGAATAGTGAATGAATTTAATGTAGATGCTTTAAGTAAAGAATCTCAAACGTTATTCAATGAGTCACTAAAAGTTTTTGAGTCACTGGGTGCTTCAATTCACAAGATTTCTCTACCAAACATTAATCAATCAGTACCTACATACTATGTCATTGCTCCTGCAGAATGTTCTTCAAATCTTTCCAGATATGATGGAGTGAAATTTGGTCATCGAAGTCTTGAAGCTGAAGATCTCGAATCTCTGTACATAAATTCTAGAAGTGAGGGATTTGGCGATGAAGTTAAAAGAAGGATACTGATAGGTACTTATGTTTTATCAGCAGGATATTACGATGCATATTATAAAAAAGCACAACAGGTTAGAAGGCTTATAAAGAACGATTTTGAGGAAGCATTCAAAGAGGTGGATCTAATTGTCTCACCTACTTCGCCAAGTGAAGCATTTGAATTTGGAACAAAGGGGACTCAAGACCCAACTGAATTATATCTTGAAGATCTTTTTACTATTTCATCAAATCTTGCAGGTCTTCCAGCCCTATCAATGCCTCATGGCTTTGTAAATGGATTACCAGTAGGTATTCAGCTTATAGGAAACTATCTTGAAGAAAGCATGATCTTAAATTTTGCTAATAGGTTTCAGCAAAGAACAGATTTTCACAATGCAAAACCAACTTTTGAGGGTTTTTAATAATGAGTTGGGAATGGGTAATTGGTTTAGAGGCTCATGTTCAGCTCTCTACTGAAACTAAGCTCTTTTCAAGAGCTTCAACATCTTTTGGGCAAGAACCAAATACAAACGTCAATTTAGTAGACTGTGGGCTGCCTGGCGTTTTGCCTACTGTCAACAAAAATGCTTTTTATAAGGCGATAAGGTTTGGTCTCGCAGTAGATGCTGAAATCAATCAAACTTCTTTATTTGATAGGAAAAACTACTTCTATCCTGATTTACCAAAGGGATATCAAATTACCCAAATGGAGCTTCCAATAGTTTCAGGTGGAAAAGTTGAAATTGAGATTGAAGGGGCAAAAAAAATTATTAACTTAACTAGAGCGCATCTTGAAGAAGATGCTGGAAAGTCAATACATGAGGGCATGGCAGGAACGGGTGTAGATCTCAACAGGGCTGGAACACCTTTGCTCGAAATAGTTTCTGAGCCAGAAATATCGTCTGCCAAGGAAGCAGTTGCTTACATGAAAGCGCTTCATCAAATAGTTACTTTTTTAGATGTTTCTGATGGAAATATGTCTCAAGGATCTCTAAGGTGTGATGCAAATGTTTCTATAAGAAAGAAAGGTGATAAAAAGCTTGGAACAAGAACTGAAATAAAAAATATTAATTCGTTTAGATTTATTGAAAAAGCAATTAACTATGAAATTGAAAGACAAATAGATGTTATCGAATCTGGAGAATCTGTAACTCAAGAAACAAGGCTATATGACAGTATCAAAAATGAAACAAGGCCAATGCGATCTAAAGAATTTGCTAATGACTATAGATATTTTCCAGATCCTGACCTTTTGCCAGTCATGATAAGTGATGAAGAAATTGAGGAAATTAAGGCAACTTTTCCTGAAATGCCAAAAGATAAATTTATAAGGTATCAATCTAAATTTAAGATTCCTGAAAATGATGCACAGATTATCTCTTCATCTAAAAATCTTGCTACATTTTTTGAAGAATGTATGGAAAATGCTAAAGACGCAAAGCTTTTATCCAATCTCATGATAGGAGATATTAGCTCATTACTTAACAAAGAAAATATCGAAATCACAGATTCAAAACTATCAACAAAAAATGTTTCAGAGTTAATAAATCTTGTTACTGAAGGTGTTATTTCAGGGAAAATAGCAAAAACTGTTCTCGAAGAAACATGGGATTCAGGATTGAGCCCTATAGAAATTGTTGAATCAAGCGGGCTCAAACAACTTGATGATGATGATGAAATTGAAAGAATTATAGATCAAATTATTTCTGAACATCCCGATCAAGTGACTGCTTATAAAGGTGGTAAAGATAAGCTATTTGGGTTTTTTGTCGGTCAAATCATGAAGGCAACTCAGGGGAAGGCTAACCCTGCATCCGCAAACAAAATTTTAAAAGATAAACTAGATAACTAAGTTACCCACATAGACAAAGTCTCTGCAATACATGCTGGCTTGTCAGTTCCTTTAATTTCCATTGTCACTTCTGATTTAACAAGAAATTGTCCTGGATTTTTTTCTGTAATATCAACAACTTTTGAATGCATTCTAATTTCTGAATCAACTGGAACGGGACTTAAAAAACGGACCTTATCTAAACCGTAATTTAAACCCATCTTGGCTCCTTCAACAACGAGCGCAATATCTTGCCCTATCCCTGCTGTTAGAGATAGAGTCAAAAATCCATGGGCTATGGTAGATCCAAAAATTGGTGTTGCTTGCTCAGGATCGACATGAATAAATTGATTGTCTAGTGTTGCATCCGCAAATTTATTAATTCTTTCTTGATCTATCTTAAACCAGTCAGTAGCCCCCAACTCTTTTCCAACATAACTTTCAAGATCCTCAACTTTTACTACTGTTATAGCCATAATTTACTCCATTAGATGTTCTTTATACTGCTCTCTAAGCTCTACTTTTAATAATTTACCAGTTGCTCCATGAGGTAATTCCTCAACCTTGATAATATCATCTGGCAACCACCACTTTGCCACTTTATCTGCAAGAAACTCATTAATTGAATCTTTATCTAGATCACCCTTACTAATCACCAGAAGAATCGGTCTTTCATCCCATTTTGGATGCGGTACTCCAACCACGCATGCTTCTTCGACATCTGGATGTCCAACAGCAGCATTTTCAAGATCAATGGAGCTGATCCATTCCCCGCCACTCTTAATTACATCTTTTGATCTGTCCATTATCTGCATGCAGCCATCTGGGAAGATTTTTGCAACATCTCCAGTATCAAACCATCCCTCATCATCAACTGCTGGTGAATCAGATTTGAAGTAACTCTCTATGATCCATGGTCCTCTGACCAATAATGCGCCCTGTGCTAATCCGTCTCTAGCAAGCTCATTGTTAGCATCATCTACAATCTTTATTTCTACTCCAAAAAGTGGATAGCCCTGTTTAGTTTGCAATTCATATCTCTCTTCATCTGGTAATTCTTTCATTTTCTTTGTTTGAAGATTCATTGTTCCAAGGGGACTCATTTCTGTCATGCCCCATCCATGGACTAAAAACGTTTTATGCTTTTCATTAAACTCTTTAATCATTGCAAGAGGTGCAGCTGACCCACCAACCATGACGCTATCAACACCTTCGAGAGTTAAGTTTTGTTCAGACAAATAATTTAATAATCCAAGCCAAACAGTGGGCACTCCCATAAGAATATTTGGATTTTCTGCACTTATAAGTTCAAATAATGAAGCTCCGTCAAGCGCTTGGCCGGGCAGAATTAATTTACAGCCAGTCATCAAAGCTGCATAAGGTGTCCCCCACGCATTCACATGAAACATTGGTACAACCGGTAATACCGAGCTAGTGGTGTCAAACCTTAATGCATTTCCTGATGCCCAAGTATGTAGCATAGTGGACCTGTGACTATAGAGAACTCCCTTTGGATTACCCGTAGTTCCAGAGGTATAACATAGTGCTGCCGCATCCCCCTCATCCACTTCAACCCAATCTGAAATAGAGTCAGATTGTTCAACCATTTCATCATAAAAATGTAAATTTTTAATATCAAAATTTATCTCTTTTTTTGGGCCCATGAGAATTATTACTGGCGAGAACTCTAAGTGATCTTGAACTCCTTCAATAAGTGGTAGAAATGTATCATCAACAAAAACAACTTTATCCTCAGCATGATTAAGAATATAAATCAGTTGCTCTGGGAAAAGCCTTGGATTTATCGTGTGCAAAACCCCGCCCATTCCGGTTACCCCAAAATAAATCTCAAAGTGCCTAGAATTATTCCATGCAATCGTTGCCACACGATCACCTTTACCAACCTTAAGGCTTTGAAGTAATTTAGCAATTTTCCTTGATTGATTTAAACACTCGCCAGTAGTCTTCTTCAAAATTGAATTATCAGTTTCGCGACTGACAATTAAAGTATCGCTGGTATACCTTTCAGCATGCTCAATAAGTTTAGGGATCGTTAGATCCATATTCTGCATATTACCTTTCATGAATTTCCCCCTAAGTAATAAACTATTGTATTAAAAAATCTCTAATAGTAAATTTTAGCTTTTTAATCTTAAGCGCTTATCCAATAAATATTTTAGATCGGGCTTATTTTTTAAAACAAATCTCAGAAAGTGTAGATAAGGATAAAGCTCAAGTTTAATTTCCATGGATGAGTTCCATAACACCTTATCGATTATCTTTATATCTTCATCTATATCACCAATTCGCCCTTCAAATTTAAAATAATGCAAGATATCAATCATTTCATTTGGTAAATGTTTTTTTAAGATTGATTTGAAGTCTTCATTGACCTTACCCATTCCAGATGAAAATAATTCAAGTAATAGAATATCAAGATTTACCTTACCAGTAGGATTAATCATTACACCGTAAATATTCTTTGGGTTCTTAACAAATGGGTTATAGGCATCAATGGTAACTCTAGGCTCACAGTAATCTGATGCATAAAAGTTATCCCAAATTATGAGATCTTGATTAAATCTTTCCTTAATTTCTGAAATATATTCAAGGTCATAGCTTTTTGAAACCACATTCTCTCCGGTCCAGAAAAAAGGAACCTGATATTTCATTCTTGAAAAAAGTTCATTTAAGTATTGGCAATCTATGGCATCTGTTTTAGATAATTGATCAGAGTATATTTGGGGGACAATGTATAGCTTTATTTCAGGAAAATCATGTACAACTTTATTTAAAATTTCTGCATGCTCCTTCCCTTTTTGTTTTGTGGCTTCAAATGAAATGTCGTCGAATAGAATGCATAAGCTTTTGATACCCAGATCAAAAATAGCTTGGATTTTATTATTAAGTATTTTCTGGTCAACTGACTCGCTCACAAACCCAGGTGAAATTCCAAAAATTAATTCAATGTTTAAAGATTTTGCATATTCAAAAAATGAGCTCAAATTCAATAGATACTCATCAGAATAATCTTTTGCCCATTCCAGTCTATGAAATGGATCTTCCTTTGGACAGTAAAAGTATGAGTTGAGATTCAAGGCAGATAAAGATTTAAGAATTTTTAGCCTTTGATTCCAATCTAGTAAAGAACCGTAGTAACCTTCTATGTACCCTGTAAGCATTATTTTTTACATATAAAACACTCTTTATCTTTATTAATGAGCGTTTGATTAGTTTTTAAAGTCATTCCATCTATCCTATATAAGAAATTTTCCTTTGTGAATTTATCCAAGATTATTCTTATGGTCATCATTGCAACTATTGAGCTTACATATGACAACACTGGAGTAAGAATTCCTATCTCATCACATGAATCCTCATTAATATTTGTGTTCCTTGGAAAAATACATTCGTAACAGGGGCTGTTGGCATAATTTAGGAATGCTGCGGCGTGACCTGTTACTCCTGATGCTAGACCCATGACTAAAGGGATATTCTTTTCAACACAAACCTCATTAATGTTATATCTAGTTTTAAAGTTATCAGAACAGTCAATTATCAAATCATAATTTGGTATTTGTTCAAACAGATCTTTTTCTTCTAGAAATTTTTCAATAATCGAAATGTTAGTTTGAGGGTAGTGATCTTCTAACTTAGACTTCAAAACTCTGGCTTTACCTTGACCAATACATTTTTCATTAAATAAGAACTGTCGGTGAAGGTTTTTGTATTCGATTAAATCTCCATCGGCAATATCAAAAGTTGTTAATCCTGAACCGCATAATGAGGTTACTAAGGGATGAGCCAATCCGCCAGCTCCAATTAAAAGTATTTGTTTTGAATTGAGTTCATCAACTAAAGTTTCATTAAAACCACTTAGCTGAGCTGCTGTTTCCCAGAAATTCATTCTGACTTAGGTCCCTAGCACCAAACATCTAGGTATTTTTTGATAATCAATAATGCTATCAATAACCCTTAAGTTAACATTAGTTGCAAGATCAACTAAGTCTCTATGCTGATCATATCCATGCTCAACAATTAAAAAACCATCCTTTTTTAACATTGACTTAGACTGTGAAAATATTTCTTCAAAACACTCAATTCCAGTATCTCCGGATACAAGGGCATTTTTGGGCTCCCATTGCAAAGAATTTAGGTGAGCATCTGATGATCTAAGATAAGGAGGATTAGCCAAAATAATATCAATAGAATTTCCTTGAAAACAGTTAAGCCAATCCGATTGAATTAAATATAAGTTCTTGCAATCCAATTCTAACTGATTTTGTTGTGCTATTTTTAATGCGCTAAACGATTTATCAATACCGAACACTTTTGAAGAAGAAAACTTTTTAGCTGCGGTTATTCCAATACAACCTGAGCCTGTCCCTGCATCAACGATAACGCTTTTTGAGCCAACACTTTCTATAAGATAGTCAATAATTAGCTCAGTCTCAGGTCTTGGAATTAAAACATCATAATTAACATGGAATTCGATACCATAAAAATTGGTCTTGCCTAAAATATAATCCACTGGCATTTCTTGAAGATAATTTCTGAAGAAAACTTCATCGATAAATGACTTAGATTGATTATCAATCTTTTGATCAATTGGAGACTCAATCGGATATTTAAGAATACCTTTGAAATTCAAAAAGATGTTTAAGTCTTTTTGTATTTCGGGGAAATCTTCTTTATAAGCCTGACACTTTTTAAAAATAAGCTCTTTATTCTTGTTGGCTTCCATCTGTTTCTAAATCTGCTAATTGGGCTAGTTGATGCTCTGTCAATAAAGCGCTCGAAATGTCTTTGATGTCTCCATCCATGACCTGATCAAGGTTGTGTTGAGTCAATTTAATTCTGTGATCAGTGATTCTGCCTTGTGGGAAATTGTAGGTTCTAATCTTTTCACTTCTATCACCTGTGCCAACAAGAATCTTACGTTCATCTGCTATGCTTTGAGCCTGCTGCTCCTCCTCCATAGCTTTTAATTTACTGGACAAAAGTGTCATAGCTTTTGCTTTATTCTTATGCTGTGACCTGTCATCTTGGCACTCAACAACGAGACCAGTAGGAAGATGCGTCAACCTTATGGCGGAGTCAGTCTTATTAACATGTTGGCCTCCAGCACCTGAAGCTCTAAATGTATCCACTCTAAGGTCATTTTTATCAATTTCTACTTCTTCAACCTCATCTGCTACTGGCAATACAGCAACAGTTACAGTTGAAGTATGAATCCTGCCCTGCGATTCCGTTTCTGGAACTCTTTGAACTCGATGAACTCCTGATTCGAACTTTAAGTATTTATAAACCCCATCTCCATCTATCTTCATAACTGCTTCTTTTGTACCTGCCGGTTCAGAAACTTTATTAGTCATAAGCTCAAATTTCCAGCCTTCTCTTTCACAAAATCTTGAGTAAAGACGCAATAAATCCGATGCAAAAATTGCAGCTTCGTCACCGCCTGCTCCAGCTCTAATCTCCAGGTATGCAGCACCATCATCAGCGTTGTCTTTTGGAAGTAATAACAACTTGAGGTCTTTTTCAATTATCTCAATGCTTGATTCGAGGTCTTCGATTTCTTGTTTTGCTAGTTCAATAATCTCTCTATCCTCAAGATCAAGCATTTCTTTTGATTCCTGAATGGATTGAAGGGAATGATTATAATTTCCATATAATTCAACAACTGGTGTGATTTCAGAGTACTCTTTATTGAGTGAAGTAAATTTTGAAATATCCTCAGTGGCGCCTTCACTGGATAACTGGCCCTCAAGATCCTTTTTTCTCAATACCAAAGAGTTAAGCTTATTTAATACAGACTCAGGCAACATCGATGATCTCCCTAATCATAGATCTAAGTGCATAACTTTCAATATCATTTATGTTTTTTGGTAATTTTATTTCTACATCATTGATTTCATTAAGTGCTTTGACGGGATCATTAGAATTTAAAAGTTTTGTTTTGAAATCCTCAGTTGCACCTTGAATTAATTTTGTAAGAGCTGAGTAAAGTTCTTTACGTGAAACTTTTTCCTTTAGCCCCTCATCATTTAAGGAACATAAGTCATTGATAAGTACTTTTGCTCTCTTAGCTTCAGATTCTCTAGCTCTTAAATTTTCATTACTAAAAGACTCTATGTCTTCAAGCGAGAAAAGATAAACTTGCTCAATATTTTTAATCAAAGACTCTGCATTCCTAGGTACTCCAAGATCAATAACAACGAGTGGTTTATTTTTTCTATAAGCGCAAATCTTTTCGATCAATCCCTTGCCGATAAAAGGTAAATCCGTAGATATTGATGAAATGATGATGTCTTGTCCTAATAATAATTGGTCAAGCTTGTTCAGAGGCCTAGACGAGAGACTTATATTATTTCCAAGACTAATTTTTTTAGGAGTTCTATTTGCAAATGTTAGATTTTGGAATCCTGCATTTACTAAAGAGTTCAAAACTCCTGAAGCAACCTCACCAGCTCCAATTGTAATTATGTTTTGATCCGAAGGATTTTCAAAGATTTCATCGAAAACATTCAATACTAATGAAGAAATAGATACAGGATTATGATCAATTTTTGTATTTGACCTTACTTGTTTAGCAATCTTTATTGCTGCATCCGTGTACATTGATAACATACGTTTATTAAGGCCGATATTTAAGTACAACTCATTGGCTTTTTTGAATTGGCCAAATATTTCTTTCTCACCTATTATTCTTGACTCAATACCTGATGCAACTGAACACATATGCTTGAATGCTGCTATTCCAGAGAATTGATAAAAGTTTTTTGTTATATCTAACTCACAGCCTAAATATTTATAAATTGATTGAAAAAATTGTTGATGGGAATCCTCATCTCTGCAATAAGAATAAACCTCAGTTCGATTGCACGTTGATAGAACAAAGATACTATCTATTTCGCCAGCAAACTTTGTTTCTAAAAGATTCATCATATAACTATAATGGTCATCATTTATGACAAAAGATTCCCGCATTTCTAAATTTGCAGTTTTATGGCTAATTCCAAATAGCTTTAGTTCCATTTTTCAATATTTAACAATTTTTATTATTTTTTTGCTTTCTTCATGTGCAACATTTAATGCTGACAAATATATAAATTATCAAGGTAAAGTTGAGATTAGCTATAACAAAGAGATATTAAGATCAAATATGCTCATAAAGTACACAAATAATGAATTAATTATACAACTTTATAGGCCATTAATTGGTACCCTTTTTGAATATAATATTAAATTCAATGAAAATTTTATTTTTCAGGAAAACTTTTTTAATTATTTAGAACAAGATGTGCTTATTGAGCTAGACAAAATGAATATTATTTCAAACACAAGGAGCTGCATGATTCATAAAAAATTAGTTATGACTGATGGCTATACATGTAAATATAATGAAGGGAAAATAACGTTTAAAATTTCAACATTGAATCTTGAAGCAAACGGATTTCTAAGAAATGTCTCTCTCTAATTCAACTTTTGCACCTGCAAAAGTTAATCTTTTCCTTAAAGTCGATAAAAAGAGGTCTGATGGCTTTCATAATATAGAATCAAGATTTCAGCTAATAAACCTATTTGATGAAATCAGTATAAAAAAAACAAACAATAAAAATATTTCTCTAAAATCAAATATTAGAAATAAAAGCTTTCTGAATAAAAATATTATTCTGGATGCATGTTTTAAACTTCAAGAAGCTGTTGGTGAAGGCTTGGGTTGTGAAATTACAGTTATAAAAAACATTCCCATGGGCGCAGGATTAGGTGGTGGTAGCTCAAACGCTGCTTCAACCTTGGTAGGCCTAAATAATTTATTTAAATTAAACTTATCCCATATTAAATTAACTCAGCT
>QOPE01000005.1 GCA_003331565.1 SAR86 cluster bacterium
ATCCATAAGCTAATGCCGCCGCAGTAGGTTCATTAATAATTCTTCGAACGTCTAAGCCAGCAATCTTTCCAGCATCTTTAGTGGCCTGCCTTTGGGAATCATTAAAGTAAGCTGGAACAGTAATTACAGCCTCCTTAACTTCATGTCCAAGGTAATCTTCAGCACTCTTCTTTAATTTCTTTAAAATTTCAGCTGAGACTTGTGGGGGTGCTAGCTCTTTATCACTTGATTTAACCCAAGCATCACCATTTTCAGCTTCGATAATTTTATAGGGCACCATATCGATATCTTTCTTAACAACATCATCACTAAATCTTCTGCCGATCAAACGCTTAATTGCATAAATTGTATTTTCAGGATTTGTTACAGCTTGTCTTTTTGCAGGTGTTCCAACCAAGACTTCATTTCCATCTGTATAGGCAATAACAGATGGGGTTGTTCTGCCGCCTTCGTTATTTTCTATAACCTTTGGACTTCCGCCTTCAACTACCGCTAAGCAGCTATTTGTTGTACCTAAATCTATTCCTATAATTTTTGACATACTATTTCCTAATTTTTAACCACTATTACCCTTGCAGGTCTTACAACTCTTTCATGCACTTGCCATCCACGCTGTAGGACATTTGAGATTTGATTATCCTTAAGGTCCTTATCAGGCTGAACGCTAACAGCTTCATGCATTTCAGGGTTAAATTCCTCTCCTAGGGGGTTTATGGGTATCATGTTGAATTTATCAAGAGCAGACTCAAAAGACTTTAAGGTTAATTCAATGCCCTCTCGATCTTCAGATCGACTATCATCACCGAAATTGTTAATAGCATGCTCAAGGTTATCAATAACAGGCAATAATTCGGACAGTAAATTTTCAACCCCATACTTGTGAGCTTTTTCTAAATCCACTAAATGCCTGCGACTAAGGTTTTCGATCTCAGCTCTTGATCGCAACAGCTTATCTTCCAATTCTGCTACGAGGTCAGCTTGATCGGTAGAATCCTCTGATTCGACCGGAGTTGCATCATCATGACTAACCTCTGCAGATTTATCTTCAGTTTGATTATCTTTATCTTTCTTTTTTGACATCACTCCACCCTAAAGTTTATATATGGACTAGGGTAAGGAGTTCAAGGAATTTAAGTTATCTATTTTTTTGGTTTAACGTAAAGAACCATCGAGTGATCAACGATTTCATAACCCATTTCAGAGGCAATTTTTTCTTGTTGCTTCTCAATGATTTCATCATGAAACTCAATAACATCTCCAGTTTCAAGACAAACCATGTGATCATGGTGATCATCCGGCGTAATTTCATAAACTGAATGGCCGCTCTCAAAGTTATGACGCGTTACAATACCAGCAGATTCGAATTGTGTTAACACTCTGTATACAGTGGCGAGCCCTACATCATCTCCATTAGTAATTAAGTTTTTATAGATATCCTCTGCGGATAAGTGGTTTTCAGCACTCCCTTCTAAAATCTCAAGAATTCTTATTCTAGGAAGGGTTGCTTTTAATCCAGCCTTTTTTAGTTCATTGTTTTCTTTGGTCATCAAACTCAAGTAAAATGATTCAACTCAAGTATAAACAAACAAAAAAATGAAGCAATTTTCAAAGGTAATCTTAAGTTTGTATTTTGCTATTTTCATAGTTAACTGCTCCAATTTGAGTCCTTATAAAGTTCCAATATTGCAAGGCAATATTGTTGAGGCAGATGATATTGAAAGGCTAAAGCCTGGGCTCACAAAAGATCAAGTTAGATATTTACTAGGCACACCACTGGCAAACTCTCCACTAAACGCTAAGAGATGGGATTATTATTACTCGATAAAAATTGGAGATAGAAATTTTGGTGAAAAAAAACTCACTTTAATCTTTAATGAAAAAGGTGATCTCGATAGCTGGAATCTTTCAGATTCATAGTAAGGTATTTAGGAAGATCTTTTTTTTCTATTTTCTTTTGGATCTACTTTCAAAGGCCCATAGAATTCAACCCTTTCTCCCTCATTCAATCGGTATTTATCCGGTTTCGGGAAGAACTTTCCATCCAATATCTCTCCATTTACACCTATCTTATAATCATGATTTTGTTGTTTTTTTATAAGATGCCTAACTTCATTATGTTCTAACAAATCCTTAACAGTAGATCCCTCTGCAACTTCAAATTCCTTAAGGTGTGTTTTTGAATTATTTATGTAAGATAGAAAAATTTTCATGAAAGCCTTGCCAAAAATGCTGCAATAATCTTATCAGCTACGGAATTAATTCTTTTATCTGTTGCAATTAATCCTAAAACATAGTTTGTATCGAACTCAGCTGTAAAATTGATTAAAGTTTTGTTGTTAGCTGATGTAACCCTCCAAAACGATCTAAAAGATTTAAACGGTCCAGAAACTTGGTCCATCTTTAAACCATCCTCAATTTCTTGATTCAACGATTCAAAGATATAATTTTTATTCAGAAAACTAAAAACTAACTTTCCTTGAGTTTTTGATTTAGAGATTTCCTTTTTTGTAGACGAAATACACCCTGGTATAAAAAGTGAGTAATTTTCATATGCAAAGATAAGATTTAAAACTTCACTACGAGAATGATTAACCACAACCTCTTTCACAATTTTTTTTGTCAACTTAAAAGATTCTGAAAAAAAGGAATTAATTGATTGATAAAAACAGCGGCCACCAGAACAGGTGAAACAAACTTTATAAAAAACTTCCAAATATTAAATATTTTCTCTTGTCCTATTGAAAGTTCTTCAACAACAATTTTTGAACTGAGAAACCAGCCAGCAAAGATTGCTACAAACATACCCCCTAATGGCATTAAAAGCTGATTCGTAATAAAGTCCATCGAGCCTAAAAAATCAAATCCAGCTATGAAAGTTTTTTCAGACCAGAGGTTAAAGCTTAATAGACTTCCAATACCTAAAAACCATGCAATAAAACCAAGTGAAATCGCAGCTACTGGTCTTGAAACAATTTTTTCCTCATCAAAATAAGCAACACTCGGCTCCAACAAAGAAATTGAACTACTCAATGCAGCAATTGAAAGTAATATAAAAAATATGGGGCCTAATAAATTGCCAAATGGCATATCTGAAAAAGCTGACAACATACTTACAAATACAAGATTTGGTCCTGATGCCGCATCTAGTCCGTAAGCAAATATAATTGGAAATATTGCCAAACCTGCCATAACTGCAATTAGAGTATCTAATCCTGCTACGGTCATTGAAGTCTTAAATATATTTTCATCATCTGGCATATAAGATCCATAACACATGATTGATCCCATTCCCAAACTCAGACTAAAAAAGGCTTGGCCCATTGCACTGAGAAAAGTAGCTGGTGTTACCTGAGAAAAGTCAGGTGCAAACATGAAACTCAAGCCTCGCATAAAGTCACCATTAATCATGGCATTTAGAACCATAATAATAATTAGAATGAATAATACTGGCATCATGAAGTTAATTACTCTCTCAATACCTGAAATGACACCGTAAGCGATAATGAAAATATTAAGACTAATAAAGACTGTGTGCCAAAAAAGTAAGTTGGCAGCAGATGCAGTAGCTTGAGAAAACTCTTCCACTGATGACATGGCTGAATTAGCACCTGCTGAAATACCAATATAATTTAGGCAAATTCCTGCCAAAACACTATAAAAAGAGAGAATAAGAATGCCAGAGAGCAATCCTCCCCACCCAACAATCTGCCACTTAGGGCTTACCCCTGATTCTATAGCTCCATTTTTCATAGCATTAACTGGACTTTTTCTGGCACGTCTTCCTATGATTATTTCTGCCATCATGATGGGCAAACCAATCATGAGAATACAGCCAAGATAAATAAGAACAAATGCACCGCCTCCATTAGTACCTGCTTTATAAGGGAAGCCCCATATATTTCCAAGGCCAACTGCAGAGCCAGCAGCTGCTAAGATAAATGTCCATTTGCCGATCCAGGTAATTGTATTTTTATTCATGTTTAATTTACGTAAGGATTAAATAAGTAGGCGAGCTGAATTACACATAGTATTGTAATTATATAAGTTGCTAGTTTTCTAGTCTCAATATAGCTCAGTATGTTTTCATCTTCACCAATGACTTTCAGCTCAAATCTTAATAAAAAATTTATCAAGATAATTTGAAAAATAATTGCCATGCCTTGATTGAATTCAAAAATCAAAATTCCTAGGAAGGCAAGCATGGATATAACAATAGCTTCTAGATGAATATCTTTTTTGAGATTTTCTCTCCACCACAAACTTCCAGCAATAAAGCTTATTACTATTGATAGATATGCATTAAATGATCTTAATAAAAATGAAGACAGTTCATGCTTCAAAATCCATGGAGCAATAGCCAAGAAAATAAAAAGTGACAAACCTAGATAAATATAAAAGTTTTTTTTCTTTATGTTTTCCATTTATAAATTAACGAAGATAGGTAGTATTATTAACGGATATGACTAAACCTGATCATACAATTGTATTAAATAAAAATGCTCGAAGGAACTTTTCCTTGAATGAGACATTTCAAGCAGGTATTGCGCTTGAGGGTTGGGAAGTTAAAAGCCTGAGAATGGGAAAGGTTGATGCAAAAGATACTTATGTGACGCTGAAAGATGATGAGGCTTGGTTAATTGGCCTAAAAATTGATGCACCTGGATCTATTCAAGATCAAGTTGACATTACTCGATCAAGAAAACTGCTTCTGCATAAAAAAGAAATCTTTTCAATTGGTGATGCGGTGAGTAAGAAAGGGGAAACATGCGTGCTAACTAAGCTTTATTGGAAAAATAATAAAGTAAAGTGCGACATTGCTATTGGTAAGGGAAAGAAAAAGTTTGATCAAAGAGAAGACATCAAAAAAAGAGATTGGGAAAGGCAAAAAAGTAGAATCCTTAAAAATTCAAATAAATCATAAAATTCATATATAATCTTGCACCCCACGGGGGCGAATTGGGTTCGACGTTTTTATTGGATTCCAAAGCGCATGCCAAGATCGTGATAACTCTTGTAAAACATATCACAAAAAATTTAGTTGCAGAAAACGACAACTACGCATTAGCCGCTTAATTGGCTAACCAGTACAATAATTGACTATGGTTTGAAGTACTGGAAAATTACATAGTCTAGGGTTTTTTCGGTGCCTTAACGATTAAAATCTTAAATTCTATTTAGGCTAGTATTAAGCATCCTGCTTTTCGGATCATTAATATGAAATAAAAAGAAAAAGCTAAGCATGTAGAAGTTAGGTTGAAGGACTAACGGACGCGGGTTCAATTCCCGCCGCCTCCACCAGCGTAAAATTACAAAGCATGTTAAAAAGCTAACGCAAATAACTACTTTAATTTCTAGACATAGTCACTTAAGATCATTAAAATACCGTTTCATTTTATGGCTAATACAAAACAATCATTAAAAAGAGCTCGTCAAAATGATGCTCGTTATAAGCTAAAGCATGCTCAAAGAGCACGCGCTAGAACTGCAGTAAAAGCTGTAACGAACGCGATTAGTCAGAATGATAAAGAGCTTGCTACTAGCCTTCTTAAAGAAGCTGAAAAAGTGCTTGACGCAACTGCATCAAAGAAAGTCATTCATAAAAATGCTGCTGCAAGAACCAAGAGTAGGTTGGTTACAGCAGTTCAATCAATATAAACTAATTTTTTTCGTTAAATAAAGAGTTGAACAACTCTTCGACGTTATTTTTGGTATATCCTGAAATAGTTAGTAAATCCTGATACTTAATATCAAGATTACTTAATTGAACCTTTAATGATTCAACTTCAGCACTTCCGTTTTCATCTAATAGATCATTTTTATTAACTACAATCCATATTTTCTTTTCAATAAGCGCTTTATCAAACTCTAAAAGCTCCTTAGTAAGAATTTTAAATTGATCAAGCAATTCAATTTCAGGATTTTCGGGATCTAAAAAAATAATCAGATTTTTAGTTCTTGAGATATGCTTTAAAAATTTTATACCGAGACCTAAGCCAGTTGAGGCGCCTTCAATTAGACCAGGAATATCAGCAATCACATATGATTTATCAAAATACTTTATCGTCCCAAGATTTGGTTTAAGGGTAGTAAATGGGTAATCCCCTATTTTAGGTTTAGCTGCGGAAACAGAATTTAAGAAAGTAGATTTTCCTGCATTTGGAAATCCAACCAACCCTACATCTGCAAAAGATCGTAATTCTAATCTAATCGTAATTGAATCTCCCTCATATCCGGGAGTTATTTTTCTTGGTGCTTGATTGGTTGAACTTTTAAAACGAGCATTACCTAGACCGCCGTCACCACCCTTTGCTATTAAATAATCTTTACTAGGTTCTGAGCAATCGTAAATAATTGTATTTGAGGATTCATCAATGATAACAGTGCCAAGAGGCACTAAAAGAACAAGGTCTTTACCATCTTGACCCGACCTATTTCTACCCGAACCAGATGTACCGTTATTTGCTGCAAAAACTTTTTTGTTTTGGTAGTCAATCAAGGTATTCATGCCTTGATCTACTTTTATTATTACGCTGCCCCCTTTCCCGCCATCACCGCCATCAGGCCCACCTCGTGGAATATATTTTTCACGGCGAAAGCTGAGACAACCTGAACCTCCATTGCCGGCCCTGACTTCCAGCAGAGCCTCATCAATGAAGTTCATTTCTAATGAGGATTGACGTTAACAGTCTTTCTTTGTTTGGGACCTTTATAGGTAAAAGAAACTATGCCTTCAGAAGTAGCAAACAAAGTATGATCTTTACCAATACCAACATTTTCCCCTGGATGAGTGTTTGTACCTCTTTGCCTAATCAGGATCTCACCTGATTTTACAAATTGACCTCCAAAACGCTTTACTCCTAACCGCTTTGATTGAGAATCGCGACCATTTTTACTGGAACCACCTGCTTTCTTATGTGCCATAGTTAACCTGCCTTAATCTCTTTGATTTGGATCTTAGTAAATTTGTGCCTGTAACCAATCTTTCTCATGCTGTGCTTTCTTCTTCTAAATCTTAGTATAGAAAGTTTTTCACCCTTAACGATATCCATGACCTCAGCAGTTACTGAGGCATTTTCTAGATAAGGTTGACCAATTTGAACATTGTCACCATCGGCAAGCAGCAAAACATTGTCAAAGGTTATCTTTGAACCTTTTTCTGCTTTTTGAAGGTCAATATCTAGAGTTTGATCAACTTCAACCTTATGCTGTTTTCCACTGAGTTCTACTACTGCATACATTTTTTAAATACCTATAAGAGGTGGTCGCAAAATATACGCTTTTATGCTGAATTTATCAATAGTTATGTATAATTTGATGCCACCATTCTATGAAACTTCTTCTGTCTAAAACTAGAGAAAAAGAGCTTAATAAAGTTAAGCAGATACTTGTTAAATCTGTTGCTGATGAGAAAAGCGTAGATAGCTTATATGATTATATTTTTAGTTCGGAGGGTAAAAAACTTAGAGCTCTGATTGCGCTTAGTAGTTCAAGCAATAAAAACAAAAAAATCTCCACTAATAAGAGAGTTAAACTTGCATCGATCATTGAACTTCTTCATACAGCAACTCTAGTCCATGATGATGTTGTTGATGATGCTAAATTAAGGAGAGGAATTAGAACTGTTAACAAGAAATGGTCAAACTCCCACAGTGTACTTATAGGAGATTATATCTATTCAAAAGCCTTTATGTTGATGGTCTCTCTCGATAATAATCTTGTATTAAAGGAACTGTCTTCTGCAACAAATGATATTTCAATGGGTGAGATATTACAGCTTGATTCATTCACAAAAAAAATCATGCCTAGTCAAAAGTCTTTGTTAAGAATTGCTTATCTTAAGACAGGCAGGCTCTTCGAAGCCGCATCAGTCACAGGAGGTATTATTGGGGGTTATTCAAAAAAAAGTATTAGTTTACTTTCAGAGTATGGGCGTATTTTAGGAATAGTATTTCAGCTAAGGGATGATTTATTGGATTATCAGCTAGATAAAAATATTGGAAAGGAGCATTTAAAAGACTATCTTGAAGGAAAGTTTACTCTTCCTTATTTAGAGATTTTAGAAGATGCATCCATGGAAGATAAAAAAATACTTGAAAAGTATTTTGGCAAGAAAAAAGTATCGAAAAAAACTTTTGAGCAACTGCATCACATTATTCAAAAAAATCCTTTAAAAAGAACATTAAGACTAATTGACAGGGAAACAAAAAAAGCCATTGCTGCAGTAGAGGATTTAAGTTCTCATTCTTCAAAAAATGAATTGATGTTATTATTAAAATTTGCGAACGGACGTTCAAAATGACATTTACTCCCCAAAATCAGTATTCCAAGAAAGATCTCATCGCATGTGGTGATGGTGAATTGTTTGGAATTGGAAAAGGAAGGCTTCCCACAGATCAAATGCTTATGTTTGATGAAATCGAAAGTATATTTGATAGTGGCGGTGTTTATGAAAATGGTTACATAAAGGCAAACTTGAATATAAATCCTGAATTATGGTTTTTTGACTGCCACTTTAAAGAAGATCCGGTTATGCCTGGATGTCTTGGCTTAGATGCCATGTGGCAATTGGTGGGTTTTTATTTATGCTGGCTAAAGTTACCTGGCTATGGAAGGGCTTTAGGTGTTGATAAAGTTAAATTTTTTGGTCAAGTAACTCCGAAGGCAAAGTTGGTTGAGTACAAAATTGACATGAAAAGAGTTGTCAATCGAGGAGCGGTTGTTGGTTTTGGTGATGGCGATATGTTTGTCGATGGGAAGCATGTTTACAGCGCAAAAGGTTTAAGAGTTGGTTTATTTAAAGATACAAGTGAATTTTAGAACATGAAGAAAGTTGTCGTTACTGGTATGGGTATTCTTTCAGCCATTGGTAATGGCATAGATAAGGTAAAAGATAGTCTCTTAAATGGAGTTTCGGGTATCAAGTTCAATCAGGAATATTCTGATTTAGGAATGAGAAGTCATGTGTCTGGATCTGTAAATATTGATCTTGCCGAACTAATTGATAGAAAACTGATGAGATTTATGTCTAAAGCTGCAGCTTTTGGTTATCTTTCTGCAAAAGAAGCCCTAACTCATTCTGGCATAAATCTGGAAGAACTTAATCCTACTAGGGTTGGAATTGTGGCTGGATCTGGGGGTGCATCACCAGAAGCTCAAATTATTGCTTCGGATGTTGCAAGAGATAAGAGTCCAAAAAGAATTGGTCCATATGCAGTTACGAAAACCATGGGAAGTACTGTCTCCGCGTGCATGGGAACTGCATTAAAAACTCAAGGAGTTAATTATTCAATTTCATCGGCATGCTCTACAAGTGCGCATTGTATTGGACATGCTGCAGAGCTTATAAGTATGGATAAACAGGATGTAATTATCGCTGGTGGAGCTGAAGATGATCATTGGACCTCCTCTTCATTATTTGATGCAATGGGAGCGCTTTCGTCAAAATATAATGATTCTCCTGAAATTGCATCTAGGCCCTTTGATAAAAATAGAGATGGATTTGTAATCGCTGGAGGATCCGGCATGCTGATTCTAGAAAGCGAAGATCATGCTAAGCAAAGAGGAGCTAATATAATCGCAGAGCTATCAGGCTACTCTGCAAATTCCGATGGTTTTGATATGGTGGCTCCCTCAGGTGAAGGTGCCGAAAGGTGTATGTCAGATGCAATTAAAACTCTTTCTAGTGCTCCTGATTATATTAATGCTCATGGAACCAGTACGCCTGTTGGCGATATTGCTGAGTTGGATGCCATTAAATCTGTATTTGGAAGCGAGCAAATAAAGATTTCATCAACCAAATCTATGACCGGTCACTCATTAGGTGCTACTGGCGCACAAGAGGCGATTTACTCACTAATTATGATGAATGACAATTTTATTGCACCTTCAATTAATATTAATGAATTGGTAGATGAAGCATCTGGATTAAATGTTGTGACTGAAACAACAAATCAAACTCTGAATACTGTAATGACTAATTCATTTGGTTTTGGAGGAACGAATGCTTGCTTGGTGTTCAGTAAGTATTAATCTAATTTTCTATCTGTTTTTCAAAATCATTTGGCAAGTCTTTTGAGACTTTATTTGGAAACTCTGCATCTCTTTTTTCAAGAAATGACTTCACTCCTTCCTTGGCATCACCGGACTTCCCTCTTGAGCTTATGAACTGACTTTCGAGCTCATGTGATCTTTCTGGCCCATCATCCCCCAACGAACTCCAGAAAAGCCTTCTCGCTAAAGCTACAGAAACAGGAGCAGAACCCTGTGTAAGATTCTTACAAAACTCTATTGATTGATCTAGCATTTCTTCATGCTCAAAAATATGACTAACAAGACCAATGTCACTAGCTTCTTGAGCATCGATGATTCTGCCGGAGTAGCACAACTCAAGTGCCTTGGAAATTCCTACAATTTTAGGAAGAAACCATGAACTGCTTGCATCGTTCACTATGCCCCTGTTTAAAAAGACAAATCCAAACCTTGCCTTTGTCGATGCAAGTCGAATATCTGCGGCCAGCTGCATTGTTGCTCCAACACCCACTGATGCTCCATTGCATGCAGTAACTATTGGTTTTAAAGATCTAAACATTCGCAAGGTAAGTATGCCGCCAGCATCCTTGTTGTAGTCTTCTGGATGAGAATCTTGAGTATCAAATTTATCTACAAAAGTATCTTCGCCACTTGAAAGGTCTGCCCCAGCGCAAAAGGCTCTGCCAGCTCCTGTTATTAATGCTGCCTTTACTTGATCATCAGCATCAACCTGATCGAACGCACTGCAAAGCTCATGCATCATTCTTAAAGTAAATGCATTAAGCTTTTCTGACCGGTTAAGGGTAATGAGGGCAATATTTTCTACCCTCTCATATGAAATATGTTTAAAATCCAAAATTTAGAATGGTATGTCTTCTTCTGAGAATGAGCCTTCTTGTGAAGCAGGAGCTTCATTTTGGACTAGAGAGCTCTCATCGAATGAACTCGAGTTATTCGACCCTCTAGAATCCAACATTTGCATATTGTTTCCAATTATTTTTGTTGCTGAGCGTTTATTTCCGTTCTCATCTTCCCATTTATCAGTCTGAAGCTTGCCCTCAACAAATACCTTGGAGCCTTTATCTAAATATTGTTCTGCTACCTCAGCAATGCGTCCAAAAAAAGTTACGTTATGCCACTCTGTCTTTTCTACCATATCTCCTGTAGTTTTATCTTTCCATGATTCAGAAGTAGCAATTGAAAATGATGCGATTGGTTTTGAATCTTTGGTATATCTAATTTCAGGTTTTTGACCTAAATTTCCAACTAAAATAACTTTATTTACTCCTCTACTCATAATTACCTCGTATAATTTAACAGTTTAACTCGAAATAAAATTCTCTGAGTAAGAATCTTTAATTAAATGACAAAAATTTCTGTAAAAGGTGCACGAACACATAACCTAAAAAATATTTCGGTTGATATTCCTAGAGAAAAGTTGGTGGTCATCACTGGCCTGTCTGGTTCAGGTAAATCTTCTTTAGCATTTGATACAATCTATGCTGAAGGTCAAAGACGTTATGTAGAATCGCTGTCTGCTTATGCAAGACAGTTTCTATCAATGATGGAAAAGCCTGATGTTGATCAGATTGATGGTCTATCGCCCGCTATATCAATAGAACAAAAGTCTACCTCACATAACCCCAGGTCAACTGTTGGCACCGTTACTGAAATCTATGATTATCTTCGTTTACTTTTCGCAAGGATTGGTACTCCTATTTGTCCAGACCACAATGAAATACTGGCATCTAAATCAATTACTGAGATGTGTAACGAAATATTGACCAATAATATTAGTAAAAAAGTCATGGTCCTTGCCCCGGTAATCAGAGGCAAAAAAGGTGAGCACTTAGGCGTTTATGAAGATCTTAAAAAAGAGGGATTTGTAAGAGCAAAAATAAATGATTTAGTTTTACCACTAGAAGAATTTCCGAGCCTCAACAAAAATCAAAAACATAACATAAGTGCTGTTGTTGATAGATTGATACTTAAAGATGAAGAGGATCTTAGATTGAGACTAGCTGAATCTCTAGAGACAGCATTAAATCTCTCAGAAGGAATTGTTGAGATAGAATTTATTGATGAGAATAAAATTGTTTCATTCTCGTCTAATTTTGCATGCTCAAAATGCGGGTATTCGGTTCCGGAATTAGAACCTAGAATGTTTTCATTTAACAATCCTTTTGGGGCTTGTGAAAAATGTGATGGATTGGGAGTTATTCAATACTTTGATGAAAAGAAAATAATTAATGATGAGGAGCTATCAATTAATGGTGGAGCCATAAAAGGATGGAATAAAAGGAATAGGTTCTACTATCATCAGCTTAAGTGTTTAAGTCAGTTTTATGGATTTAGTTTGAATGATCCTTGGTGTGAGCTAAGCGAGGAAATTAAAGATATTATTCTTCACGGATCAAAGGAGAAAATAGATTTCTCAAAGCGCTTTAGAAGCGGTAGCAAAATAGTTAGAAAGCATAGATTTGAAGGAGTGCTTCCAAATACTGAAAGAAGATTTAGAGAAACTGACTCAGACTACCAAAAGAATGAGCTTGCAAAGTTACTTAGTGACAGTCATTGCAATTCTTGTAATGGATCAAGACTAAAGAAAGAGTCTCGTAATGTATTTGTAAATAAAAAATCAATTAGTGAAATTACAACTTATAAAATTTCGGATGCCTTAGACTTTATTAGCAAAACCAAACTTTCTGGTGCCCAACTTAAAATTGCTGAAAAAATCCTGAAAGAAATTAATGATCGACTTTCTTTTCTATTGGATGTTGGTTTAAATTACTTAACACTTGATAGGAGTGCCGAATCATTATCTGGAGGAGAATCACAGAGAATAAGACTTGCCAGCCAAATAGGTTCGGGTCTTGTGGGTGTTACATATGTGCTTGATGAGCCTTCAATTGGGCTTCATCAGAGAGATAACGCTCGATTGATTAAAACGCTACAAAACTTAAAGTATCTTGGTAATACAGTGCTTGTTGTTGAGCATGATGAGGAGGCTATCAGAGCTGCTGATCATGTAATTGATATTGGTCCAGGTGCTGGCATTCATGGTGGAACAGTTTGTGCTGAAGGCTCAGTAGATGAGATTGAAAAGAATAAAAAGTCTCTTACTGGTCAATTTCTCAGTGGGAAAAGAAAGATTTCTTTTACGGCTTCAAATAAAAAGCCCTCTTCCTTTATTACTATAAAAAATGCGCATGAAAATAATTTGAAAAATATTGATGTAGATATTCCAATAGGTATTTTTACTTGTATTACTGGAGTTTCAGGATCGGGTAAATCATCTTTAATAAATCAAACTCTGATGCCGATGTCGAGCTTCATTTTAAATAAATCAAAGCTAAGAAAAGAAATTAAATGTGATGGGATAGAAGGGCTAGAGCATTTAGATAAAGTAATAGCAATTGATCAGGCTCCAATTGGAAGAACTCCCAGATCAAACCCTGCAACCTATACGGGCTTATTTTCTTACATACGAGATTTGTTCTCACAATCTGAAGAGGCGAGATCAAGGGGCTATAAACCAGGTAGATTTAGCTTCAATGTGAAAGGTGGAAGGTGCGAGACTTGTCAGGGAGATGGAATGATCAAAGTTGAAATGCATTTCCTAGCTGATGTATACGTTACATGCGATACCTGCAATAACCAAAGATATAATGATCAGACGCTTGAGGTTAAATATAAAGGCAAAAATATAGCTGAAGTACTCAATATGACCGTTGAGGAAGCACTAAAATTCTTTGATGCAATTCCACCCATAAAGAAGAAACTTCAGACCCTCGCTGATGTTGGACTCACTTACATTACACTGGGTCAATCAGCAACCACGCTTTCTGGAGGCGAGGCACAAAGGATAAAACTTGCAAAAGAATTATCAAAAAGAAGTACTGGAAAAACTCTTTTCATACTTGATGAACCAACTACTGGGCTCCATTTCCAAGATATTGATCTTTTGCTTCAAGTGCTTAAAAGATTATCTGATCAAGGGAACACAGTTTTAGTTATTGAACATAACCTTGATGTTGTTAAAAACTGTGACTGGATAATTGATATGGGGCCTGAAGGTGGAAGCGAGGGTGGAGAAGTTATTGCACAGGGTACACCTAAGAAGATAACCAGTGTAAAAAAATCCTATACTGGAAGTTTTTTAAAGAAAATGATTTAAGCAGCAGAGTCTTCTTTTAGCTCAGGAGTATCATCTATTGGATCTTCAGTTCCTGCTCTATCGACCCATTCTACATAGGCCATATCAGCCTTATCACCCGGTCTAAAGCCTGCCTTGATAATGCGCAAGTAACCACCAGGCCTATCTTTTGATTTAACAGATATTTCTGTAAAAAGCTTTGCTACAGCCTCATCATCACGAAGTTTTGAAAAAACATGTCTACGGTTGGCAACAGTGTCTTCTTTAGCCATGGTAATTAATGGCTCAAGATGTCGCCGAAGCTCTTTTGCTTTTGGTAGCGTGGTTTTTATAAGCTCTTGTTTTATAAAAGCTATAGAAAGGTTCTTGAAGAGAGCCTTTCTATGTGATGAGTTTCTGTTTAACTTTCTACCTGATTTTCTATGTCTCATTTGAGTTACCCCATAGGTGGCCAATTATCAATTGTTGTGCCAAGTGCAAATCCTTTTGATGCAAGAACATCTTTAATTTCATTAAGAGATTTTTTTCCAAGGTTAGGAGTCTTAAGTAAGTCGAATTCACTTCTTTGTATTAAGTCTCCAATCAAGAAAATACTCTCAGCTTTTAAACAGTTTGTTGATCTAACGGTTAATTCAAGCTCTTCGATTGATCTCATAAGCAGTGGATCAAAGTCATTTTGCTCTTTTTTAGCCTCTTGTTCTGCAATTGCATCAAGATTCACAAAAGCAGCCAATTGTTGCTGCATGATTGTAGCTGAGTGTTCAATTGCTTCTTTAGGATTTAAAGTGCCATCGGTTTCAAGCTCAACAATCAACTTATCTAAGTCAGTTCTCTTCTCAAAACGAGCATTTTCTACTGAATAAGCAACTCTTTTTACAGGACTAAAGGAGGCATCAACTTTAAGTGCTCCAACCTGAGTCTCTTCCTCTCCTCGCAGATCAGCTGGCTCATACCCTCTGCCAGTTTTAACTGTCGCTGTAAGTGTAAGGTTAACCTTATCCACTAAAGATGCCACATGATGATCTGGGTTAACCAGTTCAACATTACCCGGCACCTCAAAGGATGATGCTGTTACCTCAGAGGGACCAGCCATATCAAGCTTAATTTCAGCAGAAGTTCCTTCTAGTAAATTAACTGGCATATCTTTTAGATTTAAAAGAATATCAATAACATCCTCTCTGATACCTTCAATTGTTGAGTATTCATGTGAGATACCTTCAATCTTTACATCTGTGATGGCTGCGCCAGGCATAGAAGACAGCAATATTCTTCTTAAGGCATTCCCAAGTGTATGACCAAAACCTCTTTCTAGAGGCTCAAGTGTTATCTTTGAAGTAGTTTCATTGATGTCCTCAACCTGAATTTCGGTTGGCACTAATAAATCAATAACTGATGTTTGCATAATTTTTTTCCTCTTATTTTGAGTAAAGCTCAACGATGAGATTTTCGTTAATTTCAGCACTTAAATCTGTTCTATCTGGTACAGATTTAAATACCCCCTTAAAAGCATTGTTATCTACATCAAGCCATTCGCACACTTCTCTTTGGGCGCTTAACTCTAATGAAGACTTAATTCGAGTTTGAGATCTTGATTTTTCCCTTACCTCAATTGTGTCATCTGGCTGAACTTGATATGAAGGTATGTTGACTGTCCTACCATTTACATGAAAAGCTTTATGGCTAACCAATTGTCTTGCTTCAGCACGAGTAGACGCGAAGCCCATTCTATAAACAACATTATCAAGCCGTTGTTCTAAATAAGATAATAAGTTCTCACCAGTGTTGCCCTTGGCTTTAGCAGCCTTTTTATAATAATTCCTAAATTGTTTTTCAAGAACTCCATACATTCTTCTAACTTTCTGTTTTTCTCTAAGCTGTAACCCGTAGTCAGATAACCTTCCTCTTCTGAGACCATGAACTCCAGGTGCAGTTTCCATGTTGCACTTAGATTCAATAGCTCTGACGCCACTTTTAAGCATTAAATCAGTCCCTTCCCTCCTGGAAAGTCTGAGTGATGGACCTCGATATCTAGCCATAATTACTCCTTAAACTCTTCTCTTCTTGGGTGGTCTGCATCCATTATGAGGCAGTGGAGTTACATCTGTAATACTCCTTATTTTTAATCCGCAGGCATTTAGAGACCTAATTGCAGACTCTCTGCCCGACCCAGGACCACGCACTTTAACATCTAAACTCATCATTCCAAACTCTTTTGCAGCATTTCCAGCCTTCTCAGCAGCAATCTGAGCTGCGAATGGGGTACTTTTTCTTGAACCCCTGAAACCCGATCCACCTGAAGTAGCCCAACAAACAGCGTTGCCTTGCTTATCAGTTATGGTAATAATCGTGTTGTTAAATGAAGAGTGGATATGAGCTATCCCCTCAGATATAACTTTCTTTGCTTTTTTCCCTTTTACAGCCATTAATTAAGCCCTCATTGGTTTTTTTGGCCCTTTTCGGGTCCTTGCATTAGTTTTGGTTCTTTGACCTCTTGTTGGCAATTTTCTTCTATGGCGAATGCCTCTGTACGTTCCGAGGTCCATTAACCTCTTAATGTTGGTACTAACTTCTCTTCTTAAATCGCCTTCAACCGTATAGTTGGCGACCTCGGTTCGAATTTTTTCAACATCCTCTTCAGTGATGTCTGATATTTTTTTTGTATACTCAATTCCAGCTTTACCACAAATATCTTGAGCTGTTTTTCTACCAACACCATAGATATGAGTTAAGGCTATCTCTAAATGCTTATTTTCTGGAACATTTACACCTGCTATCCTTGCCATAAATTATCCTTGTTTTTGTTTGTGCTTAGGTTCTGTTTTGCAAATAACATACAGAACTCCTTTTCTTCTAACTAATTTGCAGTCCCTGCAAATCTTTTTAACCGATGCTCTTACTTTCATAATTATCTTCTATAGTTTTTAAGGTTTGCCTTCTTAAGTAAGGATGAATATTGAGAGGACATCATATGAGATTGAACTTGTGACATGAAATCCATTAGCACAACCACAATAATTAGAACCGATGTTCCTCCAAGATAAAAAGATACTCCTGCAAAGTTGATAAGTGCTAAAGGCAATAAACATATTAATGTTAAATAAATGCTTCCAAATACAGTTAGTCTTGCTAATACATTATCTATGTATCCAGCAGTTTGTTCGCCTGGCCTAATACCTGGAATATATGCACCTGATCTTTTTAAATTGTCAGATACCTCCCTAGTATTGAAAGTTAATGCGAGCCAAATAAAACAAAATGAAATTATCAATGCAGCGAAAGTAAGAACATATAGAGGCTGCCCAGGATTTAATGCCAATGAAATTGATTGTAAGAATCCAAAGTTTTCACCTTGACCAAACCAAGTTGATAATGAGGCTGGGAATAGCAGAAAAGTACTAGCAAAGATTGCAGGTATTCCCCCCGCCATGTTTACCTTGAAAGGAAGGTGACTGGCTTGAGCTTGCATCAGCTTTCTGCCCTGCTGTCTTTGAGCATAATTTACAGTAATTCGTCTTTGACCTCTTTCAATAAAGACGACAACAGCAATAACAACCATAGCTAAAACACCAATGCTTAAAAGCATGAGTATATTCAAATCACCTTGACGGGCTTGCTCAAGAGCTTGACCTATTGCGCTAGGTATTCCTGTAAGAATACTTGTAGCAATGATAATTGAGATTCCATTACCAATTCCCCTTTCCGATATTTGCTCGCCTAACCACATTAAGAAAATCGTTCCAGCAACTACACTAAAAACAGCTGATACAAAAAAAGCTGTACCAGGATTGTAAGCTAGCCCACCAGAGCTAAGTGTTACTGCTAAGGCTGAAGCTTGAATAAATGCTAACAGCACTGTTCCATATCGTGTGTATTGAGTGATTGCATTTCTACCAGCCTGACCATCTTTTTTGAGCTCAATTAAATAAGGAATAGAGTTTGAAAAAAGCTGCATGATAATTGCAGCTGAAATGTAGGGAACAACGTTTAAGGCAAAGATGCTCATCCTTTCAAGAGCACCTCCTGAAAATAAATTAAACAACTCTAAAATGGTTCCCTGATTTTGATCAAATAAAGATGAAAGCCTTTGAGGGTCGATGCCTGGTATAGGAATGTGAGTACCAATTCGATAGACAATTATACCGATCAGGACGAATCTAAGCCTTTTCCATAAATCGCTCATGTTATTTGAATCAGCCACGTCTAACTTACCTTACCTCCAGCTTTTTCAACAGATTCAAGTGCTCCTTTAGTCAATGAAACGCCCGAAAAGTTTATTGCTTTGTCTAAATCATGCTTCCCAAAAACTTTTACTTTCGTCACGGACTTTGAAATAAGCTTATTTTCTTTTAATGTCTCCAAAGAAACTTCTGATAAATCCTTCAGATCTCTAAGATTCAATTGTTTTAAGCTATTATTTACCCGTGAGGAGAAACCAAACTTAGGTACTCTTTGTTGAAGTGGCATTTGGCCACCCTCAAAGCCACGAGCAATCGAACCACCTGATCTTGATTTTTGGCCCTTGTGACCTCTACCAGCAGTTTTCCCTTGGCCAGATCCAATACCTCTGCCAACTCTTTTTCTGTTCTGCGTAGTGCCTTTTGAGCTTAAAGTATTTAATTTAACCATTTTTAACCTCAGGTGAAATTTCCACAACCATATCTCTAATTTTATTTATCATGCCCCTTACGCTTGGAGTATCCTCTACCTCTATTACCTGATTGAGTTTTCTAAATCCCAAACCTTTGATGCATTGCTTGTGAGATTTAATTCTCCCAATTCCACTCTTAATGAGCTTGATAGTTATCTTCTTCTCAGCCACTAGATTTCCTCCACGGTCTTGCCTCTCCTGGAGGCTACTGATTCAGGGGATTCCATTGACTTAAGTGCATTTACTGTTGCCCTAACCACATTAACCGGATTAGTCGATCCATAACATTTTGCAAGAACATTTTGAACTCCAACTAATTCTAGAACGGCCCTCATCGCGCCACCAGCAATAATACCTGTACCTTCTGAGGCAGGCTGCATATAAACTTTTGCTGAACCATGCTTGGCTTTAATCGGATACCATAAAGTAGTTCCATTTAGGCTTACATCCACCATATTTCTTCTTGCGTTCTCCATGGCTTTTTGAATTGCTATAGGCACTTCTTTAGCTTTACCTCTTCCAAAGCCAACTTTTCCTTTTCCATCGCCAACTACCGTTAATGCAGTAAAACCAAATATTCTTCCACCTTTTACAACTTTTGCGACTCTATTTACTTGTACGAGCTTTTCTTCAAGTACGTCTTGTTGTTGGACAGCTAAGTTTTGATCCATATTAAAACTCCAAGCCAGCTTCTCTGGCTGATTCTGCAATTGCTTTGATTTTGCCGTGATATAAATATCCCGACCTATCAAAAACAACACTTTTGATGCCAGCCTCAAGTGCACGCTCGGCAACTAATTTGCCTACAACTTTTGCTGTTTCAACATTTGATTTATCTAATTTATTATCTTTTTCATTAGTTGAAGCCGTTACAAGAACTTTACTTCCTCTTGGCTCAACAATTTGTGCGTAAAGATTACTATTGGATTTGTAAACAGATAGCCTGGGCTTTTCCTGACCTGCTACTTTAATCCTTGTTTTAGCTGCTCTTCTAAGTCTTGATACTACTTTTGACATGTTTATGCTCCTGCAGCCTTTTTAGCTTCTTTGCGTTTTATTCTTTCATCTGCATATTTAACTCCTTTACCCTTGTAAGGCTCAGGTGGTCTAAATGCTCTAATTTCTGAAGCAACTTGTCCTAAGATTTGCTTGTTATGACTGCTTAGGACAATCTCTGTGTTAGATGGTGTCTCCGCACTTACTGCGTCAGGAAGATCGTATTTAACTGGATGTGAAAATCCTAAGGTAAGATCAATGGATTTACCACTTACCTTAGCCCTGTAACCAACACCAACAAGCTCTAGCTTCTTTTGAAAACCCTTAGTAACCCCAATAATCATGTTGTTTACTATTGAGCGAGTTGTGCCAGCAAGCGCAGTGGAGCTAGTCGATTCTTCATCATATTTAACCAAGAGCTTTGAATCACTTTGTTCAATAGATACAGTTTCTGGAAAAGAAAATTTATCTTTACCTTTAGGACCTGAGACTTCAATTTTAGAATCCAGCAAAGATACTTCTGCACCTTGAAGGATTGAAATTGGACTTTTTGCAACTCTAGACATGATTAAAATACTTCGCAAATTACTTCGCCACCCACATTGGATGCTTTGGCTTGTTTATCAGTTAGCAATCCTTTATTAGTAGTTAGGATATACACCCCAAGACCATTTTTCACTGCACCCAGATTATTAGGTCCAGAATAACGTCTAAGACTTGGCTTACTTATTCTCTTAAGCTCTTTTATGGCAGGCTCTTCATTAATATATTTGAGCTTTACATCAATAAAATCTTTACCGTCCACTGATTTTTTTTCACTCCCAACTAAAAAGCCTTCATTAACTAAAACATTGACTAATTCAGATTTGAATTTTGAAAAAGGTACGTCCACAGATTTTTTGCCTCTCATTAAGCCGTTTCTAATTCTTGTTAAACAATCGGATATAGGATCTTGAAAACTCATATTATTACCAACTTGACTTAACTAAACCCGGAACATCACCACGCATAGCAGCTTCCCGAAGTTTTATTCTGCTTAACCCAAACTTCCTGTAGACCGCATGTGGTCTACCAGTGATTGAGCATCTTCTAACTCCCCTTGATGGACTTGCGTCCCGGGGTAATTTTTGTAATTTTGCAAAAGCAGCCATTCTATCTTCGTAAGAATTATTTTGGTCTAAGAAAGCTTTCTTTAACGTAGCCCTTTTTGCAGCATATTTCTTAACTGTCTTAAGCCTTTTATTTTCTCTTGCTATTATTGATTTTCTTGTCATAAAAATTCCTATTTCTTAAATGGAAATTGAAGGGCTTCCAATAGAGCTTTTGCTTCATCTTTATTTTTTGCAGAAGTGTTAATGCAAATATCCATACCCCTTATTTTGTCAATGTGATCATAATTAATTTCGGGAAAAATAATTTGCTCTTTGATCCCCATGCTGAAGTTCCCTTGCCCATCAAATGATTTTGGATTTAATCCTCTGAAATCCCTTTCTCTTGGAATAGCAATATGTATAAGTCTTTCTAAAAAATCATACATACGTTTGCCGCGCAAGGTTACTTTGCACCCTATAGGCCAGCCGTCTCTAATTTTAAAGCTAGCAACAGATTTTCTTGCCTTGGTAACAACTGGCTTCTGTCCAGTTATTGCCTGCAAATCATTCTGGGCAGACTCAAGATGCTTCTTATCAATTGCGGCCTCACCAACGCCCATATTAACAACAATTTTTGTTACCCTTGGAACAGCCATAACATTATCTAAGCCAAGAGTTTCTTTAAGTTGAGGTACTATCTCTTTGTTAAAGGTTTCTTTTAAGTTCATGTTTATATTTTCGAGTTGTCTGATTTAAAAATTCTTGTTTTAACATCGTCTTTAATTTCATATCCAATACGATCAGCTTTTTTCTTTTTTGGATTCCAAATAGCTAAATTTGAAATAGCAATAGCTGCTTCTTGTTCGACAATGCCTCCGGTAATACCCATTTGAGGGTTAGGTTTGGTATGTTTTTTTACTAAGTTTAAACCGGTTACAATAGCTTTATTGCCTTTAAGGATTTTTTGCAAAGTGCCTCTTTTACCCAAATCTTTCCCAGCAATTACTACTACCTCATCACCGCTTATAAACTTAGTTTTTGTATGTAGTGAAGACATGTCTATAAAACCTCAGGTGCTAAAGATAATATTTTCATAAAATTCCCTGAACGTAGCTCTCTAGTCACAGGACCAAAGACCCTAGTGCCTATAGGTGCTTGTTGCTGATTAAGTAAAACAGCAGCATTTTCATCAAATTTAATCAATGAACCATCTCTTCGTCTAACGCCTTTTTTTGTTCGAACAATCAGGGCATTTACGACTTGGCCTTTTTTTACTTTACCTTGAGGAATTGCTTCCTTAACAGCAACTTTAACTATATCCCCAATTCTTGCATATCTTCGCTTTGAGCCTCCAAGTACCTTGATGCACATAACGCTTCTGGCTCCGCTGTTGTCAGCGATGTTAAGGATTGATTGCATCTGAATCATGATGAAGGCTCCTCATTTGATTGAGTTTCTTCAACTTTAACAGCTTTATCATTACCGGCAATCGCAGAATCAATTAGTAACCAAGTTTTATTTTTTGAATAGGGCTTACATTCTTGGACTGTGACAACATCGCCCATCTTTGCTGAATTGCTTTCATCATGAGCATGAATTTTAGTAGATCGTTTAATAATCTTTCCGTACTTAGGATGTTTAACTTTTCTTTCTACCTTAACTGTAATTGTTTTATCTGCTTTATCACTAACAACAACACCAGATAAGAGTCTTGCATTCGAGCTCATGATTTTGTTTCCTCATTATTTTTTTCATTAATAACAGTTTTTATTTGAGCAATTTTTGTCTTAGACTCTCTCAATAAATGACTCTCATTCAACTGGCCTGTCTTGTGCTTAATCCTATTAGAAAACTGCGCTTCTCTCTCATCAAGAAGCATTTTTTCAAGCTGATCAACTTTTTGTGATCTTAAGGTTTCAATGTATTTTTCTTTAGCTTTAGCCATAATTTATTTCTGTACAAAAGTAGTTTTTACGGGGAGCTTTGCAGCAGCCAATCTAAATGCTTCTCTGGCTGTTTCTTCTTCAACCCCTGACATTTCATATAACATCTTTCCTGGCTGAACTAGAGCGACCCAGTACTCAACGTTACCCTTACCTTTACCCATTCGAGTTTCAAGAGGCTTTTTAGTTATTGGTTTGTCAGGGAAAATCCTAATCCAAATATTTCCTCCACGTTTGATATAACGTGTCATGGCTCGCCTTGCAGCTTCAATTTGTCTGGCAGTAATCCTGCCACGAGTAGAAGCCTTTAAGCCATATTTACCGAAAGCAACGGTGTTGCCACTTTGAGCAAGGCCTCTATTACGACCTTTATGCATTTTTCTGAATTTTGTTTGCTTTGGTTGTAACATTTTCTAATACCTATAATTCCGCTTTAAATGGGTCTTCCATGATTTCCCCACGATAAACCCAAACTTTGACACCTATAATTCCATATGTAGTTGCAGCTTCTGCAGTTCCATAGTCCACATCCGCTCTAAGAGTATGCAAAGGCACCCTGCCTTCTCGATACCATTCCGTTCTTGCGATCTCAGCTCCACCTAATCGACCAGAGACCTCAGTTCTCACCCCTTTAGCTCCCTGTCTAAGCGCACTCTGGACTGCCCTCTTCATAGCTCTTCTGAACTGCACCCTTCTTTCGAGTTGTTGTGCGATACCTTCAGCAAGAATAGTTGCGTCAAGATCAGGTTTTCTTACTTCTTTTATTTGAACTTGCGCAGGACGATTTACAATTTTTTCTATAGATTTTTTGATGTTTTCAATCTCTTCTCCCTTTTTCCCAATAATGATTCCGGGCCTAGATGTATGAATTGAAACAGTAAAATTTTGAGCTGATCTGTCAATCTCAACTTTGCTTACTGACGAAAACCTAAGCTTATTCTTTAAAAAATCTCTTACTTTCAAGTCTTCAATTAGATTTTCTTTAAAGGTCTTTCCTTTGGCGTACCAATTGGCATTATGTTTTTTTACAACACCAAGACGAAAACCTGTTGGATGAACTTTTTGACCCATTATTTCTCCTGATCCGATAAGATAATTTCAATGTGACAGGTTGGCTTTATGATCCTATCAGCCCTGCCTCTTGCTCTGGGCCTCATTCTTTTAAGCCTCATTCCTTGATTGACCAAAATGGATTTGACTTCCAATGTATCAATATCAAGCTTGTTATTGTTTTCGGCATTTGCAATTGCTGACTCAAGTAACTTTTTAATAACAGATGCAGCTTTTTGTTTGCTGAATGTTAAAAAGTCCATTGCATCTTGGACAGATTTACCTCTAATTTCATTAGCGACTAATCCTGCTTTCTGAGGAGAAAGTCTTGATCCTTTTAAATATGCTCTTGTATCCATTATTGAGCTTTCCTATCACCTGAATGAAGTTTAAATGTTCTTGTTATTGCAAACTCTCCTAGTTTATGGCCAACCATATCTTCATTTATAAAGACTGGAACGTGCTGTCTTCCGTTATGAACAGAAATTGTTAACCCAACCATTGACGGAGAAATCATTGACCTTCTTGACCAAGTTTTAATTGGTTTCTTGCTGTTTTCAGCAATTGCTTGATCCACTTTCTTTTGAAGCGAGATATCAATAAAGGGTCCTTTTTTTAGCGATCGTGGCATGACTATTTCCTCTTAGCTCTTCTTCGTACAATTAAATTATCAGACCTAGTATTTTTTCTAGTTTTATAACCTTTAGTAGGAACACCCCATGGAGTTGAAGGATGTCTACCCCCAGATGTTCTCCCTTCACCACCGCCATGAGGGTGATCAATTGGGTTCATAGCAACACCTCTAACAGTTGGTCGAACTCCTCTCCATCTCTTGGCACCAGCTTTTCCCAAAGATCTTAAGTTGTTTTCTTGATTTGAGACAACCCCGATTGTTGCACGGCACTCAGAAAGAATCTTTCTCATTTCACCTGACTGCAGCCTCAAGGTTGCATAGATACCTTCTTTTGCTACAACTCTTGCAGAGGTTCCAGCTGATCTTGCAATTTGAGCTCCTTTTCCTGGCTTCATCTCAACACAATGAACATTTGTACCAAGAGGTATGTTGCTTAAAGGCATGCTATTACCTGGAGCGATTTCAGTTTTTTCAGATGATGAAATTGAAGCACCAACCTTTAATTTAGATGGCGCAATAATGTAAGATTTTTCACCATCAATATATTGTATTAATGCAATATGTGCTGATCGATTAGGATCGTATTCAATTCTCAGAACTGTCGCAGGGACATCAACCTTTACTCTCTTAAAATCTACAATTCTATAATGTTGTTTATGTCCACCGCCCTGATGACGAACGGTAATCCTGCCATTATTATTTCGGCCACCATTTTTTGATTTCTTATCAAGTAATGGCTTATGAGGCTTACCTTTATAAAGATCTGACTTAACAGAAACAACAAACCTTCTACCAGCACTTGTTGGTTTTGCTTTAATAATTGCCATTAGTTAACACCCTCAAACTGAATTTCTGAACCTTCTTTTAATGAGACAAAAGCTTTTTTAAAGTTAGATTTTTTATAGGTGCCAAACCTATTTCTTTTATTTTTGCCTTTTACTATTGAAGTGGTAACTGATTTGACTTCTACATTAAATAGTTTCTCGACAGCTTTCTTAATTTCTAATTTATTAGCATTAATATTTACTTTAAATACAACCTGATTTTTTTCAGATGCAAGCTTTGAAGCCTTCTCAGTGATGTAAGGAGAATCAATTAATGTAAGGATTTTTTCTTGATTCATTTTACCCAAGCCTCTATTAATGAAAGTGCTTCGGGTGTGATTGCAACCTTGTCAGATCTTAGAAGCACAACGGGATTAATTTCTTTAACAGTTACTACCTCTACATGAGGTATATTCCTTGCTGATAGATATATATTTGTATCCATTTCATCAAGGATGATCAGTACGCTATCAAGACCGGCATCTTTTATAATTTTTGCCATTACCTTTGTTTTAGGAGCCTCTAATGCAGGCTTAGCCAAACCAATTATTCTTTCTTGCCGATAAAGCTCTGAGAGTATTGAGCGAATAGCAGCTCTATACATTTTCTTATTAATCTTCTTAGAGTAATCTCTAGGTACTGCAGCAAAAGGAACACCACCTCCACGCCATATTGGACTTCTAATAGTACCTGCTCTTGCTCTTCCTGTTCCTTTTTGTCTATAAGGTTTCTTGCCACCACCGCGAACTTCAGATCTAGTTTTTTGCTTGTGAGATCCCTGTCTTGCGCCTGCCAAGAAAGTAACTACTGCCTGATGAACTAAATCTTCATTAAAATCCTTTCCAAAAACTGACTCCGGAAGACTAATATCAGTTTTTGATTCACTGTTAACTAAATTAAGCTTCATGATGTTTTAACCGAATGAGAAAGCTTTAATGTCGACCCAGTTGAACCAGGAACAGCTCCCTTGATATAAATTAAGTTATTTTCAATATCAGTTTGAACAACTTCTAAGTTCTGAACAGTTTTTTGTACGTTACCCATTTGTCCTGACATTTTCTTACCCTTCCAAACCCTCCCAGGTGTTTGACATTGACCAGTGGATCCGTGGGCTCTATGTGATAATGAATTACCATGTGTGGCATCTTGCATCCTAAAGTTATGCCGTTTTATAACACCTGCATAACCTTTACCCTTAGATGTACCAGTAACATCAACTTTTTGGCCAGCTTCAAATACAGAGGCATCAACATGTAAACCTACTTTAAGATCATTAACATCAGATGTACGGAACTCATGAAGGTTTCCTGGGTTAACATTATGTTTTTTGAAATATTCAGCTTGCGATTTTTTGAGTTTCTTTTTCTTAAAAAACTGCTTAGAAATCACTACAGAACTGTACCCATCTCTATCAGATGTCTTAATATCAGTAACGAAATTACCCGCAACAGAAACAACCGTTACAGGAATTGAAGTGCCGTCTTCTTGAAAAAGACGTGACATTCCAGCTTTTTTTCCAATTAAGCCTATGCTCAATTTAATCTCCTTTCTACGGGGCTTTACCCTCTATGGCCGCTATTGCGTTAAAAAATTCAAATTAGCCTAAGCTAATTTGAACATCTACTCCTGATGAAAGGTCAAGCTTCATTAAAGCATCAACCGTTTTATCAGTAGGTTGAACAATATCCATCAACCTTTTATATGTTCTAATCTCATACTGATCTCTTGCATCTTTATCTTTGTGAGGTGAAATCAGTACTGTAGTTCTCTCTTTTTTAACTGGCAAAGGAATTGGTCCTTTGACTACAGCTCCAGTCTTCTTTGCAGTTTCTGAAATAAGTTTTGCAGATGCATCAATCAGCCTATAATCAAAAGCTTTTAAGCGTATTCTTATATTCTGATCTTCCATACAATCTCTTTCTAATATCGCAAAGGTTGCGTATTCTAGGCCTCCTAAGGGCTATATGTCAACTTTAAATTGTTGTTTATTTATGCAGTTTTCAGTTGTTCTGCAATGTTGTTTGGAACCTCAGCATACTTTAGAAATTCCATTGAAAAACTAGCTCTTCCTTGGGTTTGTGAGCGAACATCCGTTGCATAACCAAACATCTCTGAAAGAGGCACTTCTGACCTGACAACTTTTCCTGCAGGAATCTCGTCCATACCCTGAATAATTCCTCGCCTTCTGTTCAAGTCACCAACCACATCACCCATATGTTCTTCTGGGGTAACCACCTCGACCTTCATCACAGGCTCTAACAGAACAGGCTTTGCCTTTAAAGCACCTTCTTTTAAAGCCATTGATCCAGCAATCTTGAAAGCCATCTCACTTGAATCTACATCATGGAAAGAACCATCATATAAGGTTGCTTTTAAAGCAAGCAATGGATATCCAGCAACAACACCATTCTGCATTTGCTCCTGAATGCCTTTATTAACCGATGGTATATATTCTTTAGGTATAACACCACCAACAATCTCATCAACAAATTCGTACTCATCATCGAGCCCGAGAGGCTCTAATTTCAACCAAACATGGCCGTACTGTCCTCGACCTCCACTTTGTCTAACAAATTTACCTTCGATCTCTACGGCTTCTCTAATTGTTTCTCTGTATGCTACCTGAGGCTTACCAATGTTTGCTTCAACTGAAAACTCCCTTTTCATTCTATCTACCAATACATCAAGATGAAGCTCACCCATTCCTGAAATAATTGTTTGCCCAGATTCCTCATCAGTGTTAACTCTAAATGATGGATCCTCTTGGGCTAGCTTTCCAAGTGCAATAGACATTTTTTCTTGGTCAGCTTTAGATTTTGGTTCAACAGCTACGGAAATAACTGGTTCAGGGAAGTCCATTCTCTCTAATACAATCTCATTTGACCCGTCGCACAGCGTATCACCTGTTGTAATATCTTTGAGACCAATACATGCTGCAATATCACCAGCTCTGATCTCTTTTAACTCATTTCTATTATTAGAATGCATCTGGACCATTCTTCCAATACGTTCTTTTTTGCCTTTTGTTGAGTTAATTACCGAATCTCCAACTGATACAACACCTGAATAAACTCTAATAAAAGTTAATGTTCCAACAAATGGATCGGTTGCAATTTTAAATGCAAGTGCTGAAAAGGGCTCTTCATCTGATGATTGTCTAGAAGCTTCAATCTCCTCTTCACCAGGAAGAGTACCTTTAATTGCTTCAACTTCATCTGGAGCAGGCAAAAAGTCAATTACTGCATCTAATACAGCTTGCACACCCTTATTCTTAAATGCGCTTCCGCAAAGAGCAGGTACAATCTCATTACCAATTGTTCTAATTCTAAGGCCTTCTTTAATCTGCTCAATTGTCAATTCACCAGACTCTAAATAAGCTTCCATAAGCTCTTCATTTGCTTCTGCAGCATTTTCTACCATTTCCTCACGCAGTTCATTGCACCTAGCAGCTAACTCTTCAGGTATTTCCTTTGAATCAAATGTAAGCCCCTGATCAGATTCATTCCAATAAATAGCTCTCATATTGATTAAATCAACAACACCTTTAAATTCTTCCTCACTACCGATATTCAGTTGAAGGGGAACCACAGTAGCTTTTAATCTGTCACGAATTTGATCAACAACTCTTTCAAAGTCTGCACCAGCTCTATCCATTTTGTTTACAAAAACAATTCTTGGAACTTTATATCGATTAGCTTGCCTCCAAACTGTTTCAGATTGAGGCTCGACTCCTGATGTTCCACAGAATACTACAACAGCTCCATCAAGAACCCTTAAAGATCTCTCAACTTCAATAGTAAAGTCAACGTGTCCGGGTGTATCAATGATGTTAACCCTATGTTCTGGATATTGCTGCTCCATCCCTGACCAAAAGCAAGTTGTTGCGGCAGAGGTAATGGTTATACCTCTTTCTTGTTCTTGCTCCATCCAGTCCATGGTAGCCGCACCGTCATGAACCTCACCAATCTTATGAGAAAGACCTGTATAAAATAGTACCCTCTCAGTAGTTGTTGTTTTACCTGCATCCACGTGGGCACATATACCAATATTTCTATACTTATTTAACTCAGTGGTTCTAGCCATAACTTGGTCTCGTTTTAAAATCTAAAGTGTGAAAAAGCTTTATTAGCTTCAGCCATTTTATGAACATCTTCTCTTTTCTTAACAGCAGAACCTTTTCCTTCAGATGCATCTGAAAGTTCTCCAGCTAGTCGTTGAGGCATTGATTTTTCTGATCTTTTTCTTGCAGCATCCACAAGCCATCTCATTGCTAGGGCCTGTCTTCTTGAAGGTCTTACCTCAATTGGAACCTGATATGTAGCACCACCTACTCTTCTAGATTTGACCTCTACAACGGGACCGACTTCCTCCAGAGCTTTTTTAAAAATCTCTATTGGATCTGTCTTGGTCTTTTGATCAATACTATCAAAAGCACCATAAACAATTTTTTCAGCAACAGACTTTTTTCCATCTTTCATGATGTGATTCATGAATTTTGCTACTACTAAATCTTTATATTTCGGATCAGGTAAAACTTTTCTCTTTTCTGGACTACGTCTTCTTGGCATTATTATTTACCTTTCTTTGCCCCGTATTTAGAGCGTCTTTGTTTTCTATTTGCGACACCTGATGTATCCAATGAGCCCCTTACAGTATGATATCTAACGCCAGGCAAATCTTTAACTCTTCCACCTCTTATCAAAACAACTGAGTGCTCCTGAAGATTATGACCTTCTCCACCAATGTACGAGGTGACCTCATAGCCGCTAGTTAATCTAACTCTGCAAACCTTTCTTAAAGCAGAATTAGGTTTCTTTGGAGTAGTCGTATAAACCCGAGTACACACTCCTCTTCTTTGAGGGGAGTTCTCAAGGGCAGGAACATCTGTTTTCCTAGTTTTTGGTTTTCTAGGTTTTCTGATTAATTGATTAACTGTTGCCATAATTATTTACTGTGCGCGATTGTATATATGAGTGAGTACATGGTCAATATTATTCCTCAGTTTCTTGAAGTTCTTGTCTTAATGCTGCTTCGATTTCATCAGCAGTAAGCATTGACTCTTCTTCTGTTGAGGTTTTTTTATTTTGCATCTTGTCGTGGTACTCCATACCAGTACCTGCAGGAATTAACCTACCAACAACAACATTTTCCTTTAATCCTCTTAATACATCTTTCTTACCAGTAACCGAAGCTTCTGTAAGAACACGTGTTGTTTCTTGGAAAGAAGCAGCTGAGATGAATGAATTGGTTGTTAGAGACGCTTTTGTAATTCCTAGAAGAACTCTTTCGAAAGCAGCCTCTTGCTTGCCAGCATCTTTAGCTTTTTCATTTTCTTCGACTAGGTCAGAGTATTCAACTTGATCTCCTTGGATGAATTTTGTTTCACCGCCATCAAGTATTAAAGCCTTTCTGAGCATCTGCCTCAAAATAGTCTCAATGTGTTTGTCATTTATAGAAACTCCTTGAAGTCTATAAACATCTTGAATCTCATTGACTATGAAATTAGTGAGCTCAGGAATTCCTCGCAATCTAAGTATGTCATGTGGACTTAAAGGTCCATCAGAAATAATATCTCCCTTCTCAACCTGCTCTCCCTCAAAAACGGTAAGAATCCTATGTTTTGGTATAAGCATTTCTACGTTATGAGCTTTTTTAGTTGCACCATCTGGAGTAATTACGAGCCTTACTTTACCTTTGGTCTCCTTACCAAAAGAAACAAGACCTGATTCTTCTGCAAGAACCGCTGCATCTTTAGGTTTTCTGGCCTCAAATAAATCTGCAACTCTTGGTAAACCACCTGTAATATCTTTTGTCTTCGAGCCCTCCAAGGGGATCCTAGCTAGAACCTCACCAGCAGAAATAGAGCCTCCATCCTTAAGGTTAATTAATGCTTTGGCAGGCATCGTGTAATTAGCAGGAGCCTTATGATCACCAATAGTTAAAACTTTACCTCGACCATCAACTACTGATATTGAAGGGGCTAGTTCTTTTCCTGCAGATGGTCTTTCAGAAGTTTCAATTACTTCTACGCTGCTCATTCCAGTAAGTTCATCTGTTTTAGCTCTAACAGTTACTCCATCAACTATGTCTGTGAATTTAATCTTTCCTTTAACTTCAGAAATAATTGGGCGTGTATATGGATCCCATCCAGCAACCTTTGTTCCAGGCTCAATGGTTGCACCATCTTTTACAAATAAGGTAGATCCATAAGGGATTTTATGTTTTTCAACAAGCTTCCCCTGATCATCGCTTAAAGTAACTAGAGTATTTCTCGAGATAACAACTTCATTTTTATCTTTATTTGTAACTGTTTTAATATCATCAGAAAAATTAATTACGCCGTTATTTTCTATAACTACAGCATTATCTTCTGAAGAGCTTGATGCAGCACCACCGATATGGAAAGTTCTCATTGTCAATTGAGTTCCAGGCTCACCAATCGATTGGGCAGCAACAACCCCAACTGCTTCTCCTCTATGAACTAAATGACCTCTTGCAAGATCACGCCCATAACATTTAGAGCAGACTCCATATTTTGATTCACAGGTCATTGGAGATCTTACTTTTAAAGAACTCAAATTGAGATCATCAATAACCGGAATAGAATCTTCATCGATCATGTGTCCAGCTGGGAAAATTTCTTTTCCATCTTTATCGGTAAGTTTTTCAGCAATGACCCTACCGAGAATTCTTTCAGTTAGAGGCTGAATAATCTCACCTCCATCTATTATTGATGAAATTACTATTGATTGATCAGTTCCACAATCTTCTTCGATTACAACAGAGTCCATAGCAACATCACAAAGCCTTCTAGTAAGGTATCCAGAGTTTGCAGTTTTCAATGCAGTATCAGCTAGGCCCTTACGAGCTCCATGAGTTGAAATGAAGTATTGAAGAACTGATAAACCCTCTCTAAAGTTTGCAGTAATTGGAGTTTCTATAATTGATCCATCAGGCTTTGACATAAGACCTCTCATACCTGATAACTGCCTAATCTGTGCAGGCGAGCCTCTAGCTCCAGAATCAGCATAAATAAATACAGAGTTAAATGATGGCTGCTCGGCTTCTTTTCCATCCTCATCCACAGCAACGTCAGTACTAATCTTAGCCATCATTGCCTTAGCAACCTTTTCATTTGCGCGCGACCAAATATCGATCACTTTATTGTATCGCTCACCCTGGGTTACAAGGCCTGAAGAAAACTGACTCTCAATTTCTTTTACTTCTTTCTCAGCTGAATCAATAATTGAAGGCTTTTCTTCTGGGATAACAAAATCATCTACACCAATAGATGAACCGGATCGGGTTGAATAATCGAATCCAAGATACATTAACTGATCAGCAAAAATTACTGTCGATTTCAGTCCCGCCTTTCTGTAAGAGATATCAATTAATTTTGAAATGAGTTTTTTATCTAATATCTTGTTAACATTATCGAAGCCAACTTCAATAGGTGTAATCCTCCAGATCAAAGCCCTTCCAACTGTTGTCTCTTCAAGAAACTTTCCTTTGTCAGCATTTGTAATTCTTACTTTAATTTTTGCATGCAGATCTATAGTTTCAGATTCATAAGCTCTAAGAACTTCATCTGGATTACTAAATACCCTTCCAGACCCTATAGCACCAATTTTTTCTCTAGTCATATAGTAAAGACCTAATACAACATCTTGAGATGGGTTGATAATTGGCTCTCCGTTGGCAGGAGATAAAATATTATTTGTTGACATCATTAAAGCCCTAGCTTCAAGTTGGGCTTCAATTGTTAATGGAACATGAACCGCCATTTGGTCACCATCAAAATCAGCATTAAAAGCAACACATACTAATGGATGAAGTTGTATAGCTTTGCCCTCAACCAACAATGGTTCAAATGCTTGGATGCCTAGCCTATGGAGAGTTGGAGCCCTGTTAAGAAGAACAGGATGTTCTCTAATGACTTCTTCGAGTATCTCCCAAACTTCTGGAGTTTCTCTTTCAACCAACTTTTTAGCAGCTTTAATAGTTGTAGCTAGCTCTCTGTGTTCAAGCTTGCCGTAGACATATGGCTTAAATAGTTCAAGGGCCATTTTCTTTGGTAAACCGCATTGATGAAGTTTCAAATTAGGACCAGCAACGATTACAGATCTACCAGAATAGTCAACTCGCTTACCTAGGAGGTTTTGTCTAAATCTTCCACCCTTACCTTTGATCATATCAGCCAATGATTTGAGTGGTCTTTTGTTGGTGCCGGTAATGACTCTGCCTCTTCTTCCATTATCTAGAAGTGCATCTACACTTTCTTGAAGCATTCTTTTCTCATTCCTTACAATAATGTCAGGAGCGCCAAGCTCAAGGAGTCTTCTTAACCTATTGTTTCTATTAATTACCCTGCGGTATAAATCATTTAGATCAGAAGTTGCAAATCGCCCGCCTTCTAAAGGAACAAGTGGCCTTAAATCAGGTGGAAGAACTGGCAATGCATTCATGATCATCCATTCAGGCTTATTACCAGAATCTTTAAAGGCCTCAAGCAGCTTTAAACGCTTTGAAAGCTTCTTTAGCTTAGTTTCAGAGTTTGTTTGAGGTACTTCTTCTCTTATTATCTTAATTTCTTCATCTAAATCTATTTCTTGAAGCAGTTGTTGAACAGCCTCAGCACCCATACCAGCTGTGAATTCATCACCATGCTCATCAAATGCTTCAATATATTCTTCTTCTGTTAGGATTTGGCATTTTTCTAGTTCTGTTAGGCCTGGATCAGTAATGATGTAGCTTTCAAAATAAAGAACTCTTTCAATCTCTCTTAACGTTAAATCTAATAGCAAGCCTATTCTTGATGGTAATGATTTAAGGAACCAGATATGAGCAACAGGAGCTGCTAATTCGATATGCCCCATTCTGTCCCGTCTTACTTTTG
>QOPE01000006.1 GCA_003331565.1 SAR86 cluster bacterium
CCAAATGCATCGAAAACATATACGTCGATATGTGAACCAATTTCCCTTGCAAGCGAATCAGAATTTTTTGATTCTCCTTCAAAAAAACGAATATTTTCTAACATACAGATTTGTGTATTTGTATCATGGAATTCTTTCATAGAATTGATTAAGGAAATGGAGATGCCTAATTCGTTACTAAGGTGACTGGCAACCGGTCTTAGAGAAAGTTGATCATCAAAAGTCCCTTCTTTAGGTCTGCCAAGATGGGAAAGGATAACAATTTTTGCTTCTGCTTTAATTAAGTAAGTTAAGGTTTCAAGCGATGCTAAAATTCGAGTATCGTCTGTAATAACCCCCTCTTTAATTGGAACATTTAGATCTAACCTTAGTCCTACTTTTTTTTTTGCAATATCTAAATCGGACAACAGTCGCATAATTCAGATTAACTTCTTGACTGATGAAATAATGTTTTCGACAGTAAATCCAAATTCTTTCATTAATTCATCTCCGGGAGCACTTTCTCCAAACGTATTGATGCCGATAACAGCATCCTCAGGTTTTGCAATTGTTAGCCAAGAATCTGGATGAAGTGCTTCAACAAACAAGGTTGGTTTTATAGGATCAATTACCTGATTTTTGTATTCATCTGACTGTGCTTTAAAAATATCAAGACATGGAATTGATGCGATGTTGCAAAGTATATTTTCAGCTTCAAGATCATTAGCTGCATCCATAATTAAATGCACTTCACTGCCAGATGCCACTAAATTTACTTCCGAATTCTTATTAAACTTTAATGCATAGCCACCATGTTTGATCAGCTCAGCAGTGTCTTTATTGTCTACAATCGAAGGCAGACCTTGTCTGGTTAAAATAAGAGAGGTTGGTGCAGTCTTTGAAGAAACTGCATTGTGCCAAGCTACTGCGGTCTCAGTTAAATCTGCAGGGCGCCAATTATTTAAATTTGGGGTTGCTCTTAAAGTTACTAAGTGTTCAATTGGCTGGTGAGTTGGCCCGTCTTCACCTAAACCAATTGAGTCATGAGTGTATACAAAAATATTTGGTATCTTCATCAATGCAGAGAGTCTCACTGCATTTCTTGCATAATCCATAAATACTAGAAAAGTTCCACTATAAGGTTTGATGCCACCATGAAGAATCATGCCATTGGTTATACCAGTCATCCCAAACTCTCTTACCCCATAGTAGACATGAGTTCCTTCTGGGCTTGATGGTAAAAGCTCTGTATTCGATACGCTTAAAGTATTATTTGACCCAGTTAAATCTGCGGAGCCTCCAATCATTTCTGGAAGTTGAGCACAAAAGAACTCTAAACAGTTTTGAGAGGCTTTTCTTGTTGCAAGCTTTGATGATTCTTCAATACAGCTAGATAAAAACTCATTAAATTTATCTTCAAAATTATCTGGCAGGTTATTTGATGATGTTCTTAATAGCTCAGAATGATCTTCCGGATATTCCGCTTGATAATTTTTTAAAAGATTATTCCAGTTATCTTCATAGGCTTTTCCTGTTGCTTTTGCATCAAAAACCTCATAAACCTCTCTAGGAATTGTAAATGGAGGATATTCCCAACCCAGTTTTTCTCTCGTGAGTTTAACCTCATCATCACCTAATGCGGCACCATGAACTCCAGATGTACCTTCTTTATTAGGAGAACCAAATCCTATTTTTGTTTTACAGCAAATAAGTGTTGGCTGATCAGCATTCTCTTTGGCAGTTGAAATAGCCTGATCTATTTCTTTCAAGTTGTGCCCATCAACTTTGATTACTTGCCAGTTATAACTCTCAAAACGCTTTTGAGTGTCATCGCTAAACCAAGAACTAACTTCACCATCAATAGAAATTCCGTTGTCATCATAAAGACAGATAAGTTTTCCTAAATTGTGAGTTCCGGCAAAGGAACAAGCTTCGTGGGATATTCCTTCCATCAAACAGCCATCACCTAAAAAAACATATGTATAGTGATCAATGACCTTTTGATTTTCTTTATTAAATTTTGAAGCCAAATGCTTCTCAGCCAAAGCCATGCCAACACCATTTGAAAGCCCCTGACCAAGAGGACCCGTAGTTGTTTCAATACCAATCTCAATGTCATACTCTGGATGTCCGGGGGTTTTAGATCCAAGTTTTCTAAATTCTTTAATATCATCGATTGAAATTGGATATCCTGAAAGATGAAGCAAACTGTAAAGCAGCATTGAGCCATGACCATTGGATAATACAAATCTGTCTCGGTTAAACCATTTAGGATTTTCAGGGTTATGTTTGAGGTGATTTTTCCAAAGCACAACTGCTATATCTGACATTCCCATTGGCATTCCTGGATGCCCACTGTTTGCTAACTGAACTGCATCAACCGAAAGAAATCTAATCGCATTACTTACTTGAGGTAAATTTGACATATATGATAGAAATAAAAGTTAATAATAGTACGCCTGTAAAATTAATTAAACGTTTAATTGTCTCTATCTCTTAAAAACTATAAAATACCAAAACTTAAAAAGTGATTTGTCCCTGCTTGCATACTTAAACTGCTAAATGGGGGCGCCTTTAAGGTGCAGAATAATGAATATATCTTTAGAATTTTTTCCACCAGCAAACTTAGACTTTAATGCTCTATTGTCTGAATATAAAAAACTAGAGCACCTTGATCCATCTTTTGTTTCGGTTACTTATGGAGCAGGTGGAGGTGCAGAAAATAAATCATTAGAACTTATAAAGGCACTTAAAAAAAATAATCTGGACATCGCTGCTCACATCACCCTTGTTAACAAAAGCATTGATGATTTAGAAAAAATAGTCTCAGATTTTGCGAAACTTGGAGTAAAAAAATTTGTTGCATTGAGAGGCGACAGTCCAGGGGGAAAATTTAAGCAACATCCTAACGGATTTTTTAATACTTCGGACTTTGTGGAGTTTCTCAACAATAAAAATTTTGAGGTTATTGTTTCGGCATATCCAGAACCACATCCAGACTCCAAAGGGTTTGATTTTGATTTACAGCTTCTTAAAAATAAATCTGAATCTGGGGCAAAAAAAGCCATTACGCAGTTTTGCTTTAGCAAAGATGATTATGAAAAGTTAATTGAAACTGTTCTAAAGGAAAATATTGAAGTAGAGGTAATACCAGGAATTATGCCAATTTATAACATAGAAAATATGACAAGAATGGCAGAAAAATGCGGTACTAAAGTTCCACCAAATATCATCAACAAGTTTGGAAATGATGATATATCAAATCAAAAGTATGCTGTTGAAATTTGTAATGATCAGCTGGACTATTTATCTGAGTTGGGCTGCCAAAAATTTCATTTTTATACACTTAACAAGTCTTATTTAATCAATAAAATTTTTAGAGAAAGGAGTTTATTATGAGTTATATATTTACATCAGAATCTGTTTCAGAAGGTCATCCAGATAAAGTTTGCGATCAAATATCAGATGCAATCTTAGATGCATACTTAAAAGAGGATCCGGACAGCAGAGTGGCTTGCGAAACTCTTGTTAAAAATAATATTGTTGTTGTTGCAGGAGAGGTTACCTCTAAAGGAAACCCAGATCTTGAGCCAGTGATAAGAAATACAATAAATTCTATTGGTTATGATAATGATGACTTAGGATTTAATGGATCAAATTGTGAAATTCAAAATCATATTTTTCAGCAATCTCCAGATATTGCTCAAGGCGTAAATGAGGGTGAAGGTGAGAATCTAGAGCAAGGAGCTGGCGACCAAGGTCTGATGTTTGGATATGCTTGTAAAGAAAATGAAGCTCTGATGCCTGCACCCATAGATTTATCACATCAATTGGTTAAAAAGCAGTCTGAGCTAAGAAAAAATGGTAGCTTAGATTGGTTAAGACCTGATGCAAAAAGCCAAGTAAGTGTTATATATGACGATAATGGTAAATCTATAAAAGGCCTATCAGCAATTGTATTATCAACTCAACATGATGAGGGTATTTCTCAGGACGACTTAAAAGAGGCTGTTTTAGAAGAAATAATTAAGCCTGTGATTCCATCAAATTGGCTATTAGATGAAACTAAGATCTTTATTAATCCTACTGGAAAATTTGTTATTGGAGGTCCTGTTGGAGACTGTGGGCTTACTGGAAGAAAGATAATTGTAGATACATATGGTGGTATGGCGCGTCATGGTGGCGGTGCATTTTCAGGCAAAGATCCATCAAAAGTAGACAGATCAGCAGCATATGCTGCTAGATACGTAGCAAAAAATATTGTTGCGGCTGGTCTTGCTGAGTGGTGTGAGGTTCAGGTTTCATATGCTATTGGTGTTGCAGAACCAACCTCAATTAATGTAAACACATTTGACAGTGGAAAAATTGATCAAGCTGAAATAGAGTCGATGGTGCGTGAGGTTTTTGATCTTAGACCAAAAGGAATTATAAAAATGCTTGATTTAAAAAGGCCAATCTATCAAGATACAGCTGCTTATGGACACTTTGGTCGTGAAGATGACTCCTTTACATGGGAAAAAGTAGACCAAATAGAAGCCTTAAAGTCTTAATTTTTTGGAGATAGTTATGAGCGAAGATTATAAAGTTGCAGATATAAATCTTGCTGAGTTTGGCAGAAGAGAGATATCTCTAGCAGAAAATGAAATGCCTGCACTTATGGCATTAAGAGATAAATATAAAGATGATCAGCCTCTCAAAGGAGCAAAAATTTTAGGCTGCATTCATATGACAGTTCAAACTGCTGTATTAATGGAAACTTTGCAAGAACTTGGTGCAGAGCTTAGATGGTCTTCGTGTAACATTTTCTCAACTCAAGATCATGCTGCAGCTGCTATGGCTGCAAAAGGTATACCTACATTTGCTTGGAAAGGTGAAACTGAAGAAGAGTATGAGTGGTGCCTTGAACAAACGATATTAAAAGATGGACAACCATGGGATGCGAACATGATTCTTGATGACGGCGGAGATTTAACCGGGTTAATACACCAACAATATCCAGAAATGTTGGAGAGAATACATGGTGTTTCAGAAGAGACAACAACTGGTGTTCATCGTTTAAAAGAACTGCTTAGAAACGGAGAACTAAAAATTCCAGCTATTAATGTTAATGACTCAGTTACTAAGTCAAAAAATGATAATAAATATGGTTGCAGGCATAGTCTGAACGATGGCATTAAAAGAGCTACCGATATGTTGCTGTCAGGAAAAAAAGCACTTGTTATAGGTTATGGTGATGTTGGGAAAGGCTCTGCATTAAGTTTAGCCCAAGAAGGAATGATCGTCCGTGTAGTCGAGTCTGATCCGATATGCGCCATGCAGGCTTGTATGGATGGCTTTGAAGTTGTTTCAACATATGAGAATGGTGTTGTATCAAGAAAAGATGAGGATATTAATAAAACTTTGCTTCAAGATACAGATTTGTTGGTTACTACTACCGGTAATGTAAATGTTTGTGATGCACCGATATTGAGAAATATTAAAAATACTGCCTTGGTTTGTAATATTGGTCACTTTGATAACGAAATTGATACTGCATATATGAGAGATGCATGGCATTGGGAAGAGATAAAACCTCAAGTTCACAGAGTTTTTAGAGATGCGACCCCAGACGAGGAGCCTGATCTGAGCAGTAAAAATTACATCGTTTTATTGGCAGAGGGCAGATTGGTAAATCTTGGAAATGCAACCGGTCATCCTAGTAGGATTATGGATGGATCATTTGCAAACCAAGTCCTTGCTCAAATTTTCTTATATGAACAGGCTTTCGCAAACATAAATGATGATGAGAAAAAGAAAGAGTTAATTACTGTAAAGATTCTACCAAAAAAACTTGATGAGGAAGTTGCTGAATTAATGGTTCAAGGGTTTGGAGGAACCATTACTAAGCTTACTCAGGAGCAGGCTGATTATATTCATGTCCCTGTAGATGGCCCGTTCAAAGAAGAAGAATACAAGTATTAGAAAGTAGGATTTTAAGTATTATTTATTCATAATACTTTGATGAAAATTTTTATTGCAGTACTTCTGTTAGTATTTCTATCTAGCTGTGGTTATAAGGGTCCCATACAACCAAATACTCTGAGCCCGGGTACTCAAAATATAGATGGATCACTTTAATTTTAAACAAGGGGAGCTGTTTTGTGAGGATGTTCCCATCAAAAACATTGCTGAGAAGTTTGGAACTCCAGCTTATGTTTATTCAAAAGCTACGCTGTTAAGACACCTAGATGTCTATCAAAAAAGTCTTGAAAGCCTTAATGGAATCGTTTGTTTCTCAGTAAAAGCCCTTTCAAACCTTAGCATTTTAAAGTTACTAGATGAACATGGAAGTGGCTTTGATATTGTTTCTGGCGGTGAACTCCATAGGTGCATTAAGGCAGGTATTGACCCCAAAAAAATAATATTTTCAGGAGTAGGGAAATCTGCAGATGAAATCGCACTTGCCCTCAAGGTTGGTATCTTGTCTTTTAATGTGGAGTCTGAGAGTGAGCTGAAAAGAATCTATCAAATCTCCAAGAACATGAACTTAAAAGCGCCTATTGGCTTAAGAGTTAATCCGGATGTTGATGCTGGTGGACATGAGTACATAAAGACAGGCAAAAAAGAAAACAAATTTGGAATATCCTTTGAAAAAGCTTTAGATATTGCAAAAGAATATTCGAACAAGCCAGAGTTAAATTTTCTAGCAATCACTTGTCACATTGGCTCTCAAATCTTAGATCTAAAAAGCTTTAAAAATGCTGCAGAGCAAATGTTAGATTTGGCAAACCGATTAGATCAAATAGGTTTAGAAATTAAGATTATTGATATGGGTGGTGGTCTAGGAGTGAGATATATTGATGAAGAAACATCTGCTCCTGCTGAACTCATGGAAATCTATCAAGATGTTTTCTCAGGAACCAACAAAAGAATATTTCTTGAACCGGGCAGATCTATTGCCGCAAATGCTGGAATTCTATTAGCAAAGGTAGAGTATCTAAAGAATAATTTTCTTATTACAGATACAGCAATGAATGATTTGCTAAGACCTGCCTTATACAAAGCAAATCATCAAGTTGTGCCCTTGCTAGAACAAAACATTAGTCATAATAAAGTAGATGTAGTTGGGCCTGTTTGCGAAAGTGGGGATTATTTAGCCAAAGAGGCTGAAGTTGAAATCAAAGAAGATGAATTCTTAGCAATTAGAACTGCTGGAGCTTATGGTTTTGTAATGAGCTCCAACTATAACTCTAGACCAAGAGCATGTGAAATTCTTGTTGAGGGAAATGACTTTAGGTTAATAAGACAAAGAGAGTCTCATGATGACTTGTTTAAGCATGAAATAGATTTATTAAAATGATTGCCTTTGAAAAAATGCATGGTAACGGTAATGACTTTGTAGTTATTGATGCTTTGACCTCGAACATTGCTTTTTCTAAAGCGTTAGTTAAAAGAATGGCTCACAGAAAACTCGGCGTTGGTTTTGATCAGTTAATAGTTATTTATCCCCCGAAAAAAAAGGAGGATGACTTTTTTATAAAATTCTTTAATGCAGATGGATCACAGGCCGGCATGTGCATGAACGGACTAAGATGTGTAGCTTATTTTATTTGGGAAAATAAATTGGCACCTAAAAAAATATTAAAGCTTGGGACTAAAACAAAGAGCATAGAAGCAAAACTTCTTAAAAATTATATGATCGAACTTTCCTTTGATTTGCCAAAAAAAATTACTTTGCCTGGATCAGTTCTTAAGTTTTTAGAAAAAAAAGGCTTTGAAAACTCTCAAGCTATTGATGTTGGTAATAAACACCTAATCTTGAAAAAAACTAATCTCGATACTCATGACCTAGCGAATACTGATGTGGTATTGCGTAAAAATAAGTTTTTAAGTGACTTTAATATTTCCATAATAAAGATAACAAAAAATGCTATAAATGTTCGTACAAGCGAATATGGTGCTGGTGAAACGTTGGCTTGTGGTTCTGCAGCAGCAAGTATTGGTTTTGCATATGGCAAAGATGATGCCAAAACAACTCTGAAGTTTAGAGGTGGTAAGATTACAACCATTAAGGCTACTAACATGAAACTTATAGGGCCAGCAGTTAAGCTATTCGAAGGAAGATGGGAAAGTTAAAAGAAAAAGATGTAGAGTTATTCCTACTTGAAAATAGGGATTTTTTTGTTAATCATCCTGCCATCCTTGCTGAAATGGATTTTGAAGAAGAAAAAGGTGGTGTATCTTCATTACTTCAGCGCCAAGTTGCTCGCTTAAGAGATGAGCAAAATAAACTTACAGGGCTTTTATCAAATTTTTTAGAAACTGGTAAGGAAAACGAAATTCTATTCTCAAAAATTAGATCGCTTGTTCTTCAAATTTTAGATGCTGACAGTCATGAGATGACAAAAAAAGTTTTTGAATCATCTTTAAAAAAGGATTTCCAATTAGAGGCATGCTCACTAGAATTTCTTGACCAAAAATCACTAATTAATTTGGGAGATGCAACAAAATTGAATCTCCTTAAATCAGAGGTTTTCACAGGGACCTTCAATATAAAAAATCTCAAAACATTCTTTAAAAGTGAAAAAATAAAATCAGCAGTGATTGCAAGCTTTAATTATGGTGAAGAAAAATTTGGATTAATTAAGTTTGGTTCTGAGGATCCCATCAAGTATCTTGGCGAAGCAGATGTTACTTTTGTTGAGTTTCTAAGAGATGTGCTTGCAGTTTCATTAAAGCGTCTTAATCATAATGTCTGATAAGGAAATCTTTTTTGTTTTTGAAGATGCTCTTAGATACACAAATTATTTGAAAGATATAAAAGGATTATCAGAAAATTCTCAAAGAGCATATTTAAGGGACCTTAAAAAATTTTCTGATTACATAGCAAAAAAAGATTGCAGTACATATAGGCAAATTACTTCTGATATTTGCTCTGAATGGTTAGGTCAGTTATTCGCAGATAACTTGAGTGCTAAAAGCATTCAACGTCATGTGTCTTCGGGAAAGGGGTTCTTTAATTTCTTGAAACAGAATAGCTTAGTCGATTCATCTCCATTTGATGATGTGGTAACACCCAAAGCACCAAAGAATCTTCCTGAAGTCCTAAGTCCTGATCAAGTAAATAACTTGCTCTCATTTTCAGCAAAGAAACCTCAAGATTTTAGAGATCTCGCAATTCTTGAGCTTATTTATTCTTGTGGTTTGCGTGTTTCTGAAGCAAGCAATATTAATATTGATGACTTTGAAGATAATAAATCATTCTTGAGGGTATTAGGTAAGGGCTCTAAAACCAGATTAATTCCAGTTGGAAGTTTTGCTTTAAAGTCTGTTGATGTCTGGTTGAAGCATCGGAATAAAATTGATCCTAATACAAAAGCATTATTTATTAATCTTCGTGGAGAAAGATTGTCTGTTAGGTCAATACAAGAAAGGATTAAAAAAATAGCAATTGCTCAGGGTCTTCCTCCTATTCATCCTCATATGCTGCGGCATAGCTTTGCAACTCATCTTTTAGAATCAAGCGGTGACTTAAGAAGTATTCAGGAGCTATTGGGACATAGTTCATTGTCAACGACCCAAATATACACAAAACTAGATTATCAGCATCTGATAAAAGTTTATGAAAAATCACATCCAAAAGCTTTTCTTGATTCATGAGAGCTAAAATTAAAGCTATTACTTTTGATCTTGATGATACATTTTGGGATATAGGTCCTGTGATCATAAATGCGGAAATAAAAACACGAGAGTGGATAGAGAGCAGCTTAGATGAAGAGATAGCTTGGGGAGACTATGAATCCTTTATGCTTCTTCGAGAAGACCTAATTAAAAAAGATGGGCGTCTGGCATATGATTTGGGGGCACTTAGAAGAGAGAGTATTAAGCATCACGTTAGGCATGCATTCAGCAATGAAAAACAGCTCGATTATTTTGTTGAATCAGCTTTTGAAATATTTTTTGATTTGAGGCAGAAGGTAACTCTCTATCCACATGTAAAAGATTTTTTAAACGCTGCCTCTGCAAAGTTGCCTCTTGGAATTCTTACCAATGGAAATGCTGACGTAAAGAAAATTGGTATTGATAAATTTTTTAAATGCCGCTTTACCTCACTAGATGTTAAATCAAATAAGCCCTCATCAAAACACTTCAAAAAAGCTGTCGAATTCTTTAATGTGCTTCCTGAGGAAATCCTTCATGTTGGGGACGATAAAATTGCTGACATAAGTGGCTGCATAAGGGCTGGTCTAAATCCTTTATGGTTTAATAATAAATCAAATGAATGGGACTTAGATCTAGAGGAGCCTCCTCAGATTAGTTCCTGGAAAAACGCACTGGAATATATTGAGCAAAATTATGAATTCTAAAGAGACTTTACGTGCCCTGGTTGATGTTATTCAAGAAAAAATTGAAGAGCTTAGTTCCAATAATCCATCGGATGAGGTGGAAAAACTAATTAAATCTAAGTTAGAGCCGTTCCTTGAAAAGCAAGGCTATGTAAGTAAAGAAAAATATGAGGGTGTACTTAAGATTCTGGAAAGCTTAGAAAAGCGTCTTGAGAAACTTGAATCGAAATCAGAAAAATAATTTAAAGAGTATCCAGCATATATTCTACTGCCAGGCCAATTTCTTCTTTTGTACAATCGCTACAAAGCCCTTTTGCAGGCATTCCACCAATCCCTGACCAAGCATTGTTAATTAGCATGTCAGTTCCTTTTACTAGCCTCTGCTCCCATTGACTTAGCACAGCAAGCATCGGCGCCCCTGCAACACCAGCATCATGACAAGCGGCGCATCCACTCGTATAAATTTGTTCTGCTGAGCGTGATCCTCCCGCTGCAGATGAAGATGCAGCTGCAAGAACTGCCTGACCGCAAGATTCGCCTTGCAAACAAATTGCAACATCTGATGAAAGCCTTGATGAAACAAGCTCATCATATTTTTTGCCATTAAACATAAAGATAACAGCACAAACAACGGTAAGAAATGGAAGTATTTTTTTCATATTATGAGTTTGATTTTTCAATATTAATTAAATAATCAACGGTTTTAAACATTTCACCAGTTGATCTCTTGACCTGGACTAGATATTTGCCATCTACATACATGATTGGAACAGCAGGAACTTTTAATCTTCGAGATAATTCTATTGATCGCTTAACCTTTTGGTTTACTGAAAAAGAATTCATTTGTTTAAAAGCCTCATCCTCTTGAACTCCTATTTTGGACAAGAAGGCTAGTATTGATTTTTCACTCGATAGTCTATTCCCCTCTTTATGGATTGCTGTAAATACTGCACTATGAGCAGTATCTCCAAGCTTAAGAGCTTCAATTGTGTAGTAAAGTTTTGCATGAAGCTGATTCCAACCTATAGGAACTTTAGTAAATTTAACATCCTGATCAAGGTCTTTTTTCCATTTGTTTACAAATGGTTCAAGTGAATAACATGCTGGACAACCGTACCAAAAAACTTCAATAACCTCTACTTTGCCATCTTTTTTAATAGGCAGAGGGTTAGGAATTTTTTGAAAGTCTCTGCCAGCTTGATACTGTGGAAATACATTTACTGAATAAATTAAAGCAAGGATTGAAATTGGAAGTATAAATAAATTCTTCATGCTATTTTCTATAAAGCCCATGCATATAATTGGCAAGAGCTTCAATGTCATCATCTTTTAAGTTGGCTGATGCAGCTTGCATTACAAGAGCATAGTTTCCTGCATTTCTAATTTGTGATCGATATTCTTTTAAGGTGCTAATTAAATAACCTTTTTGCTGTCCTGAAATTTTTGGAAAGCCAGCCTGAACATTTCCTTCACCATATAAAGAATGGCAAGCTGTGCATGCTGGTATACCTCGGTTCAAGTCTCCAGCTCTGTATAATGACCCACCTAATGCAAGCAAATCAGCGTCAGAATCAGCCTGACCAACGGACGCAGGGCTTTCTGCATAATACGCAGCAATGTCAAGCATTTCATCAGAGCTTAAAGTTTTTAGATAAGGAATAACAGCTGTCATAAGTGCATTTTCTCTCTCACCGCTTACAAAATATCCCAACTGATCATACAAATATTTCTGATTTTGACCTGCAAGACTAGGCCAATCTGTATTAATACTATTACCATCATTACCATGGCAGGCTGCGCAAGTTGCTACCAATGAAGCGCCGTTTGTAGCATCTCCAGTTTTAAGTACATTAGGAATGGCTAATTCTGCAGAATAGGTGTTAACACCAATAAAAACTAAACTGATAGCTAAAAGTACTTTTTGCATTTTTGATATTTATTAAAGAGAGCCTATTATATGCGCAGAGGCGCTTGCATAAAAGATAAATATGAAAAATCCTTTTAAAAATACAGTCTTTGAGTTTGGTGTTCTTAACTATAAATCCATGCCTGAAGAAGATTGTACTGAAGTACTATTGTCTGGCAGGTCAAATGCTGGAAAATCAAGTGCCTTAAATGCGCTAGCTGATAACCGTAAGCTTGCCAGAACAAGTAAGACTCCTGGCCGAACAACAGAAATAAATTTTTTTCGTGTTAATAAAAATCTTAGACTACTAGATCTTCCTGGTTACGGTTTTGCAAAATCAGATAAATCAAAAAAGAAGGACTGGGGACCAATGCTTGGCGAATATTTCCAAAAAAGATACTGTTTGAAAGCGGTGGTCGTATTCATGGATATCAGACACTCTTTGAAAGAAATTGATATCGATATGATTAGTCTTTGCAGAGATTTTGATGTTGAATTTCTCCCAGTATTAACGAAATCTGATAAGGTCTCAAATAATCAAATTTTTAAGGTTAAGCAAGAAGTTCAAAAGAAAACTGGAGTGAAAGAAGTCCTCACAATCTCAACTTTAAAGGATCAAGGAATTAAAGAGCTAAGGACGCGTCTGATAAGCTATTCTCTAAAAGATGGGTGACCTAAGTTTTCAACAACAAGCTTGCACATTATCACTTGAAGAGGGATTAATTGAATACAGATCCTACTTACAAATGAATAATAAAAAACAGCTTAAAGATGCCCCTTATTCATCTATCATAAGAGATCATGATATTACTCATGTCATATTTGGTTTAGATACCTCTCTTGAACAAGAATCTCTTCTGGATTCATGGCTGTTTTCTGGGGCCAGTTGGAAATTGAAAGATTTGCTTGCCTATGGAAAGTTGCCAGAATTAAAGGAGCTTAATAAATATCTTGGTCGTGAAGTTGGTTATGTCAGACTTATAGGAATGGTAATTTCTTTGATTCCAAAGAAGATTCTTATTTGGAAGCGCGCTCGAAGAATGAAAAAAAAATGGCCATTCAAATCCTATGAAGAATATTTAAAGATGAGAATCTGTGATATCAGGGACGAGTTTGGCATAAAAATTTTATTACCCGAGGAAAGAAAGATAAAAAATCCTGTTATTTGGAGTGGGCTTATTTGAAATCAGATTAATGTGCCTCATTCCAATTGTTTCCAGATTCTGCCTCAACAATTAGGGGCACCGAGAGGCTAAATGTATTTTCCATAAGGGAAACAATTTGTTCTTGATACTCTTTGGTTTTTGATTTTTTTACTTCAAAGACCAATTCATCATGAACTTGCATAATCATTTTTATTTCATTACTGGAGTCTGAGTCCTCTATCCAGTGATACACATCTATCATAGCCTTTTTAATAATATCTGCAGCAGAGCCCTGTAATGGTCCATTAATGGCTGCCCTTTCTGCAGCTTGTCTTCTAAGGCCATTCCCTGAATTTATTTCAGGCACATGAACTCTTCTACCCATCACGGTTTCAACATAACCTTTTGCTTTTGCCTCAACTCTAATTGACTCCATGTATGCATTTACTCCCTGATATTTATCAAAATAAGAATCAAGGTATTGTTGAGCATCTTGTCTTGGAATTCCGAGCTGACGCGTAAGACCAAATGCTGACATGCCATACATTAAGCCAAAATTAATTGCTTTAGCTTTGCGTCGATTATCAGAAGTTACCTCATCAATTGGAATTGAAAATATCTCAGAGGCAGTGGAGGCATGAACATCAAGCCCTTCTTTGAAGGCTCTAGTTAAATTTTTGTCTTCAGAAAGATGCGCCATAATTCTTAGCTCAATTTGTGAATAATCTGCAGAAATTATTATGTTGCCTGGTTCTGCAATGAAAGCTTGTCTGATCTTTCTACCTTCTTCTGTCTTGATGGGAATGTTTTGAAGGTTTGGTTCAGTTGAAGAAAGCCTTCCTGTTGAGGTCACAGCCTGTTGATAAGAGGTATGAACCCTATTTGTTTGATTGTGAATCATTTTCACAAGACTATCAGTATAAGTTGATTTGAGTTTAGCTAGACCTCTGTACTCCAAAATAACTTTTGGAAGTTCATATTCTTCAGATAATCGAACGAGTGTTTCCTCGTTGGTGGAAGGCTGTCCTTTTGGGGTCTTCTTAAGAATTGGCAGTCCAAGTTTATTGAAAAGAATTTCGAGTAGCTGTTTAGGTGAGTCTAAATTAAACTCTTCTCCAGCAATTTTATAAGCCTGTTTTTGAAGTTTATCAATTCGCATGGAAAGCTCTTTGGAATAGCTTTCAAGAAAATTTTGATCAATTTTTACTCCATTGGTTTCAATTTTTAAAAGTGCATTAAGAGCAGGTTTTTCAATAGTTTCTAGCAAATTATTTAATAGTTTTTCCTGAGCTAATTTGTCTGAAAAATATTTAAAGAGTCGTAAGGTAATATCTGCATCCTCTGCAGCATATTCTGTTGCTATTTCAAGATCTACTTCAGAAAAACAAATTCTCTTTTTTCCTGTACCAACTACTTCATCGAATTTTGTTGGTTCATAATCCAAATAATTTTTTGCCAAATAATCTAGCCCATGTCGTGATCCGGTGCTGTTAAATACATAAGATAAAAGCATGGTATCGGCAAGAAAATCATTGACACTAAAACCGTGTCTTCTCAGCACCGGTAAGTCAAATTTTAAATTTTGACCAACTAACTTACTTTCATTAGCAACAATTACAGGTCCTAGAATTTCTTCTGCTACCGATAATGAAATTTGTTCAGGTGCTTCATCATAATTATGGCCAAAAGGAATATAAAAACCTTCGCCTAATTTAGTGCTCAGTGAGATCCCAAGCAATTTCGTAGTTTTTGTATCCAGTGAATCGGTCTCAGTATCTATAGCAAAAACATTAGATTGGTTAATTTCTTCACAAACCTTTAAAAGAGCATCTTTATCTAATACGCAAACATAATTGCTTTTTATTGACTTAGATTCTGTTTTATTTTGTGGGGTTGAGATCCAGGCATTAAATTCAAGTTCGATGAATAACGCTTCGAGCTCGTTATTATTTTCTTCAGCTGCTATTAGTGCATCAATGCTAATCTCAAGATCAACATCCTTTTTAAGAGATACTAACTCGACATTCCTTGCTAAATTATCTATGGAGTTTCTAAAAGATTCTCCAACAGCACCCTTAAGTAATTCAGCATTATCAATAATCGTTGACAGATCTTGATATTCGTTCAACCATTTGGATGCCGTTTTTGGCCCTACCTTTGGAACACCTGGAATATTGTCAGATGAATCTCCAACCAAAGCTAAGTATTCAACAATCTGGTTTGGCTTCACATTAAATTTCTTTTCAACCCCCTTTTCATCAAATTCCTCACTGGTCATGGTATTCATCATGGATACATTTCCATCTTCAACAAGCTGCATCAAGTCCTTATCAAGGCTGGAGATGATAACTTCATATTTAGATTTAAGTTTCTCTGAAAGAGTTGCAATCACATCATCTGCTTCAACTCCTTCAATCTCAACAACTGGAGCTGCCATAAAATTACAAATAGATTTTAATGGTTGAAGTTGTTCAACAAGCTCCTTTGGCATGGGTGGGCGATTTGCTTTATAACTATTTAAAATTTCATGCCGGAAATTTTTCCCCTTTGCATCAAATACAGTAATTATTTTTGACTCTGGATGTTCTTTCTTTAAATTTCTCAGCATATTAACAACTCCTTTTATGGCTCCTGTAGGAAGACCTTTAGAAGTTGTTAGGGGTGGCATTGCATGAAAAGCTCTATATAGATAAGAAGACCCATCAATTAAAAAAACTTTGTTTTTGGATGCCATATTTTATTATCTCACCTGCATAAATTTTCTTCCAACAGATATATAATTTAGCTATCTTAATGATTGTTCTGTGGACTATTTAATTAAACATCATAACTTGGTCATATTTTTTATATGCTTGGGCCTATTGATTGGGGCTTTCATATTTGATGCTTTAGGCATTTATCCTTGTCCTATGTGTATTGTGCAAAGATGGTGTTTTGCTTTTGCTGGATTATTTGCATTAGCGTCATCGTTTTCTAGAAATAAGTACTTGAACACACTTTTAATAATTGGGTTGTACGCTTTTTTAATTTTTGGAATAGCATTTTCTTCAAGACAAATTTTTGTCCAGAATTTACCAATAGATGAGCTAATGTCTATAGGGAGCTGTGGAATGCCATTTAGTACCATGGTTGAATATCAGGGCTTATTTAATGCTTTAATATTGGCTTATCAGGGCGGGCCCTCATGCGCCGAAGATGGGTGGAGATTTATTTTTAACTTTGCTGAGTGGGCGCTTATTGCGTTTTTAGGGATGATCTTTTTAAAAACAATCAGTGCCTTAAAGCAAAGATAATGTAGCAATACTACATCTTATTGTGTCTGAAATAGCTTTTATTAAAGGTTTTCAAAATTTCTTGACCAAAATATCCTTTTAAAATTTAATCACACTACACATTAATAGACACGAACATTTATCAACCTATAATATTTAAGTATGAGTAATGATCAGTCAGCATTGACCAAAGAATTCAGTTTATCTGCACAGGAGCTTCTTGATAAGGCCATTGAAAATGGTGAAGGTATCGTTGCATCAAATGGAGCCTTGTCCGTTGAAACAGGTAAAAGAACTGGCAGAAGTCCTAATGACAGATTTATTGTTAAAGAACCTAGCACAGAAGATCTCATTGATTGGGGTGAGATCAATAAGCCCTTTGAATCAGATGCATTTAATTTACTTTGGGATAAGGTTCACTCTTATTTAGCAGAAAAAGATAGATACAAATCTAATGTGCACGTGGGCTCACATGACGAGCACTATATTCCAATTAATATTACAACTGAAACAGCATGGCATAACATGTTCTCGCAATTAATTTTTGTCTGTCCAGATGAATTTAATCCAAAGGAAAAACAGTGTTGGCAAATTTTAAGCGCTCCAAATTTTGAGTGCGACCCTGCTGTCGATGGAACTAATTCAGAAGCAAGTGTGATAATTAATTTTGCAAAAAGAAAGGTCATCATTGCTGGAATGAAGTATGCAGGAGAAATGAAAAAAGCAATGTTCTCTGTTCAAAATTTCCTCCTTCCAGAAAAAGATGTTCTGCCTATGCATTGCTCAGCAAATGTAGATGCTAATGGAAAAGTTGCTTTATTTTTTGGCTTGTCTGGTACTGGGAAAACAACCCTATCAGCCGATCCTTCATGTCACCTTATTGGCGACGATGAGCATGGATGGTCTGAGGGTTCTGTATTTAACTTTGAAGGCGGCTGTTATGCAAAATGCATAGATCTTTCTGAGGAGAATGAGCCTGTTATTTGGAAAGCAATTAAAAAAGGCAGCATCATTGAAAATGTAATTTTAGATGATCAACTTGTACCTGATTATACTGATACATCTCTTACTCAAAATTCACGTTGTTGTTATCCAAGATCTCATGTTGAAAAAGCAGTCCCCACAAATAATGGACCTGAACCTGAAGTTGTAATTTTTCTGACTTGTGATTTAACTGGTGTTCTACCCCCGGTTTCAATCCTTAGTAAAGAAGCAGCTGCATACCATTTTTTGAGTGGCTATACAGCAAAAGTAGGTTCTACAGAAGTTGGTTCTACGTCTGCAATTGAATCTACATTTTCAACTTGCTTTGGTGCACCTTTTTTCCCTAGGCCTGCTGGTGTCTATGCTGATCTATTAATTAAAAGAATAGAATCTTTTAATTCTCAAGTTTATCTGGTTAATACGGGCTGGACTGGAGGCCCACATGGTTTTGGAAAAAGATTTAGCATCCCCACTACAAGGAGAATTGTTAATGCTATTCAAGCTGGTGAACTAAAAACGTCAAAAAAAACAATGCTTGATGGTTTAAATTTAGAAATACCAAATCATATTGAAGGGGTTGATAAGAACATACTCAACCCTAGACAAACATGGGATAATGCTGATGATTATGATGAGGCTGCAAAAAAACTTATAGCTCAATTTGAAGAAAATTTTAAAAAATTCAACGTTAGACCAGAAATCTCCAAGGCCGGACCTAGCATGTAGGGTTAGGACAAATGACTAGTGCTAACTTTGAAAAAGCACTTGTTGCCCTGAGTAATAGAAAATTCTTTAAAAATATTTCAATTTCAAGAGGGATAGAGCGTGAGGCTTTACGTTCAAATCTCAATGGAGTTATTTCTAAAACTCCGCATCCTAAATCTCTAGGATCTGCATTAACAAACCCTTTTATAACAACTGACTTTGCTGAGGCGCTAATAGAAATGGTTACGCCAACTTTTGATACAGTTGAAAGATTGCATAGTTTTCTTGAAAATCTGGATTTTTTTGTAAAAGAAAATCTTAATGATGAGATTCTCTGGAACGCCTCTATGCCATGTGAATTAGGTGATGAAAAGCAAATACAAATTGCTGAGTACGGTGTTAGTAATACAGGAAGGTTAAAAAACATATATCGGAGAGGCTTACGTGAACGGTATGGCTCTGCCATGCAATGTGTTTCTGGAATTCATTACAATTTTTCTCTCTCAAAAAAGAGCTGGCAAGATTTTTTTAATCATAATGAATCTAATCAAGCAGAAATAGACAGAGCTTATTTTGGCCTAATTCGAAATGTTAAAAGGAATTATTGGCTTATTGCATATTTATTTGGTGCCAGCCCGATATGCCATCAATCATTCCTCCAAAAAAGAGAGCATGAGTTAATAGAAATAAAAACAGATCTTTATGCGGAAACATCTACAAGCCTGAGAATGAGCGACATCGGCTATCAGAGTCTTGAACAGGATAACCTAAAAATTTCATATGATGATTTGGATGCCTTTGTGTCAGGCTTGATTGATGGAATTAAAAACCCATCAAAAAGGTTTGAAAAAATTGGACTCTTTGATAAACAAAATTATCCATTACAAATTAGTAATGGAATCCTGCAAATTGAAAATGAACTTTATGATGTAATTAGACCTAAAAGAAAGGTTCTTGCTGGGGAGAGACCGGCAAATATTATAATGTCAAAGGGTGTCGAGTATATTGAATTTAGAGGATTAGATATTAATCCTTATGAACCTGTTGGTATTAGCAAAGAACAAATACAATTTTTGGATCTTTTCTTACTGCATTGTCTGATTAATGAGTCACCTATGCTAACGGAAAACGAGAGTAAGATTATAAAAGAAAACAACAGGGCTGTTATATATAGAGGTAGAGACAAACAAACAACAATTTTTGTTGAAGGTAAGGAAGTATCATTAAATGAAGCAGCAAAGAATTTACTTGAGGAAATTTTAGCAATAGGTAATGAGATGGCTTTATATGATCAATCTCTAAAAAAATTAACGGAAGAATTTATTCCAACTGTCAGCCCCATATCTAAAAAGATAATGTCAGATATTTTTGATAATCAAAAAACTCATTGTGAGTTGATTTTGGAACTATCAAAACATCATCATAAAAACAAAAAATATAATGATAGATCTCAAATAAATAACTTTGAAAAGGCTTCAAATCAATCAATTGATGAGCAAATGAAACTCGAAGAAAAGGATAAAATTGATATAATCGAGTATCTTGAAAATTTTAACCAAAGTCTAAGGGGATAGTATGAGGGCGCTTAATTGCATTGAATTAGCTGGTCAGGAAAAATGGTCAGAAACACTTCAATATATCGAAGTTGATGACCCAATCCCGGGCGATAATGAAATTTTAATAAACCTAAAAGCAGCTAGTGTTAATTTCCCTGATGTATTGATGGTTCAAGGCCTGTACCAATTCCAGCCACCCATGCCTTTCATTCCAGGTGCCGAAGCAGCAGGTGTTGTTGAGAAAGTTGGGTCAGGCGTCACTGGCTTTGATGAGGGAGATCACGTTTTTGTGATGACTGGAAATGGGTGTTTTGCAGAAAAACTAGTTGCAGATCAATCTAGAGTGCAGAAAATTCCAAAAGAAATGGACCTTCAGGTCGCTGCAGGACTTGCCATGACTTATGGAACATCGCTGTATGCACTTAAACAAAGGGCCGATCTTCAGGCAGGAGAAACATTATTAGTTCTTGGGGCAGCAGGTGGAGTTGGTTTGGCTGCTGTTGAGCTAGGCAAGTCTATGGGTGCAAAGGTTATTGCTGCAGCTTCAACACAGGAAAAGGTAGATATTTGTCTTGAGCATGGAGCAGATGAAGGATTTGTTTATAAATCGGGCAATATGAATAGAGACGAACAAAAAGAGTTCTCAAATAAAATTAAAGAACTTACTGAGGGCATGGGTGCTAATGTGGTTTATGATCCCGTCGGGGGATCCTTTAGTGAGCCTGCTATTCGTGCAACAGCTTGGGAAGGGAGATATTTAGTAATTGGTTTTGCAGCTGGTGAAATACCTAAGCCGCCCCTTAATCTTGCATTGTTAAAAAGTTGTCAAATTGTAGGTGTCTTTTGGGGTGCATGGACAGCAATGTTTCCTAGAGAAAATCAAAAAAACTTTGAAGAACTTTTTGAGCTTTTAGAAGCAGGTAAAATTAATCCTCGTATAAAAGATAAATTTAAGCTTGAAGATTCAGCAAAAGCAATTGCGCACCTGGCTGAAAGGAAGGCAACTGGAAAAGTAATTGTTGAAATCGCATAAATTAACGCTGTTTGGTTTTTTGTTCTTATGCATTTCGTGCACGAACGAATCTGATAAAAAAATGAAAGAAATACATAAAGATAATCCTGACTTTCAAACAGAAGAATATCGAAAGATTTTTCTGGATGGAACTCACAATACTAGAGAACTTGGTGGGTATAAAACGACAGATGGAAAAAAAGTCAAATGGGGGGTCTTATATCGGTCTGATAAATTATCTGACCTCTCAACAGATGATCAGGAATACTTATCATCGCTGGGCATTAAAAATGTTATCGACTTCAGGTCAAGTAATGAGAAATATGAGGATCCAGACCTAATTCCCGATGGTATGCAATACATCCAATTACCGATTGAGGCAGACGGTGCCATTCGCCCTAAAGTTGAAGCTATGATGAGAGGTCAAGACCAGGGTGATTTGGGCGAATTACTAGTTGAGGCGAATGCAGAATTTGTATCAAAATACAAAGGTGTCTACAAAGACTTCCTTGAAACTCTTGCAAACGAACAAAAACCATCTCTTTTTCATTGTACAGCCGGCAAAGATCGGGCTGGATTTGCAGCAGCCATAACGTTGCTAGCAGTTGGCGTCCCAATGGAAACAGTAATAAGTGATTACATGAAAACAAATGAATATACTAAAGAATTCGTTGATGATTACTTAAAGAAAATTAAGATTTACTCCCTTAATCAAGCAGATGTAGATCAATTAAGGCCGATAATGGGCGTGGAAGAAAGATTCATTGTTGCTGCAATGGATAGAATTATTGAAGATTACGGATCAATAGAAAACTTTATTGCTGAAGGGCTTGAAATTGATGACGAAACCCTAGGAAAACTTAAAAATTTTCTCTTAGAGGAATCCTGATTAATAAGCTACTGATTGATAAGTTAGAAGTAAATTCTCTTTAATAAAAGGCGGTCTAAAATAGCCTAAGTATTTTTGATCAGGTCCGATCAAAATAATATTGTTCATATGATTATCTAAATGATTTGCATGGCTAGCATGATCTTTTTGTTTGGGTGATGTGACCATGACGTCTAGTTGTGTTGCTAGATTTACTAACATTGGACGAATTGCTACTGCTCCGTAAAAATTTTTATTAAATCCTTTTGCATACATATCGATTTCTTTGGGTGTATCGTTTTCTGGATCAATAGAAATTAAAAGTACCTGCTTATCGCTTAAACTCATCCCTTTTTCAGATAATGTTAAAAAAAGTTCCCTGATCAGAGACATAGAAACAGGGCATTCATCTGGGCAATTAGTAAAACCAAAATAAACCAGCGTCCATTTATCCTTTAAAAAGTCCTTAGTAATCTTGCTATTATTTGAAGAGATAAATTCAAAATTAGAAATCTCTTTAGGCTGACTAAGTGAATAATAACCGTTCACCAAAAGTTCGCTCCTAGACAGTTCGCGCGGTGTTGTTAGTTTGTTTACAAATAAAGTCAGGACAGTAGCCATAAATAAAATTATTAATATGATTGAGATCGAAATATTTCTGTTCATAAGATGAAATGATCAATTAACAACGCTAAAAAAATAAGAAAAATATAATAAATTGAATATTGAAATGTTGGCATGGCAAGAGTATTTGAATCATCACCATACAACCTAAATGCATACCATAAAAAAATTGATCCAAGCACAAGAGCTGAAACTAAATAAAATGCTCCGGACATCATTACAAAATAGGGAAATAAGCTCACCAAAAGCATGATAATCGTATAAAGAATAATTTGTAATTTTGTAAACGAAATGCCATGTGTAACTGGAAGCATTGGGATATTTTCTTTGGCATATTCATCTTTTCTGTGAATGGCTAAAGCCCAAAAATGTGGTGGTGTCCACGCAAAAATAATCAATACTAGCAAAAGAGCGTTAGGATCAATGCTCCCTGTAATAGAACTCCAACCCAAAAGAGGAGGCGCAGCTCCAGCAAGACCACCAATCACTATGTTTTGAGGCGTTGCTCTTTTTAAAAAAACTGTATAAATAATTGCATAGCCTATCAATGAGGCAATTGTTAGATATGCTGTCAGCACATTTACATATCTGTACAAAATGGCATAGCCAATCAAGCCGATAACAATAGCAAATGAGATTGCTTTGCTGGAAGATATTTCTCCTTGAGGTATTGGTCTTTCACTTGTTCTTGACATATTAGCATCAACTTTTTGATCAACCACTTGATTAATGGCAGCGGCAGAAGCTGCACATAAACCAATACCTATGAGTGAAATTAAAATTAATAATGGATTAAAGTTAGGCCCATTGGTTGCCAATAATGATCCAATTAACGAAGTTATTAGCATCATAAAAACCACGTTTGGTTTACATAGATGATAGTAACTTCTGAGTATGCTCATTTCTTCCAAGCTAGCATATTTACATAGAGAGTTGTTAATAATAACAGTGCTGCGACTAAATTATGAGCAATCGCGATATAAAGTGGTAATACATAAACCACATTCATTATACCGAGAGATATTTGAGTAAGCAGAACAATTCCTAAAGTCGATGCGAGAGGTGCGGCACTAGAGAACCACAACCTTGAAATTAAAATTAAAAAAATAATTGTTAGGAATATTGCTGTTATGCGATGGGAATAATGTATCGCAACCCTTGCTTCATTATCTAAAAGGCCATAAAGATAGTTTGGTCCAACCTCTTGAGCAAGATTAAATCCAGCTGAAAAATCCATATCTGGTATAAAACTGCCTTGGCAAGTTGGAAAATCTGGACATGCCAATGAGGCATAATTTGTTGAAGTCCATGCCCCTAGAAATATTTGTATGACCAAAGCAAACAAAGCAAGCATCGCTATATTTTTTAAGTGACCGATTTGAAAGTTTTTGAAAAAATTAGAATTTTTAATGTACAAATAAAAGAATGTGGAAAGAGTAATAAAACCCCCAAATAGATGAGTTGTTACTATGATGGGTAGCAGCTTAAGGCTTACAGTTAAATAGCCAAACAATCCTTGGCAGCAGATGAATATCAATAAAAAAATTGAAATTCTTTTGTTTTGTTTATCTTCGGTTTTATGGGTTAAGTACACAATAAAAATTGCTAGCAAACCAAGTGCAGCTGCAAAATATCTATGAACAACTTCTGGAATAGCTTTATCTATCTCATAAGGAAATGCTGGATATCTTTGCTCAGCGAGTGCAACTTCTGCCTCAGTAGTTGGAAAAAAAACAAAGCCATAACATCCTGGCCAGTCAGGACATCCCAGCCCAGCATCAACTAGTCGTGTCCAAGCACCCAGAGCTATAACCACGAAAGCAAATAGAATTCCGAAGAGAGATACATTTTTTATATTCATATAAGCACCTTTAAATCTTTTAGGATTAACTTTGGATCCATTGAAGCATCAAAAAACATTACTGCTCGACCGTATGGATCTATTACAAAAATTCGAGGGGTTGAGAAATAATCTGTAGTATTTTTTTCGATTTGATTTATGAACCCATCATTTACATCATTAAAAATTTCAATTCGCGGAAAATCTTCTAATAATTGTGCATTAGGTTGAAAAGACTTTGATTGAACAAAAATTCTTTTAAGCTTAAATATATCTCTGTTAAGAGCAACATTTAACTGTCGCATTACATAAAGTGCATTTTCAAAATTAAGATCATTATTGTAATAAACACCCAATACCCACTTACCATCCTCAAATTCAATTACAGATCCGCTCTCATCAACTAACGACCTTGGATTAACTTCAAAATAACTATCAAAAAAAGTCCCATTATTTTTTGTGTTCTCAGGTGAGTACCCAAGGTTAAATGCTAGCGTTGATCCAATAATTACAATTAGTGGCGTTACTAAAAGAAAAATTAGAAAAATCCGATTATTCATTCTCGTTCCTGTTTATTGTAAAAAAAAACATTGTTGCAAGAACTATTGTCATGACAAACCACTGAAAAGCGTACCCAAAATGCCTAGTGGATGAAATGGTAAAGGGCACAATTTCTTGAAAAGTTAGTACTTCCCTATGATTTGCATCTAGGTGTAAAAAGAAATTTTCGACTGACTCTGAATACTGTTTGCTATAAAAATTTGTGTCTCGTAGCTGGCTAATTTTAGGCCAACTTTCAGTAATAAGATTATCTCCAAAGGTAATATTTCTTTCTGGGCGATAGATTATTCCTGTAATTGTCTTTGATTTAGATGTTACATCAAGCATTTGCGACAATTGATTGATATCCGCTTTTGATAGCCACCCTCTATTTACCATGATAAGTTGATCATCTGAAAAAATAAAAGGTGTATAAACTTTATATCCTGGTTTACCATCCAAAAGCTGATTGTCAAAAAGTATTTGTCTTGAGGAATCAAACCTTCCCTCAATAGAAACATTGGACCACGCCTGAAGTGATTTAGAATATGGGATACTCGGTTTGTAAGCATAAAATTCTTTTTCTTCTTGTGCTTTAAGGTTTCCCTTATAAACCTGCCAGATTCCAAGGGAGAAGAATACTATTATAAAAAAGAAGCTAAAAACTGATAAAGCTAAATTTTTTTTTATTAATTCTAAATAATTCATTATAAGTTTAAGTTACAATCAAATAATGTGGTTGAAGCCAGCTATATTCATCTTAATTATTTTAATACTTCTAAGTTTAACGAGTGGTCTGTTCTTTCTGTTTAAAGACAGAGGCAGCAGCAAAGGAACGGTAATAAGCTTGGGGGTTAGAGTATCACTGGCCACCTTGCTTCTTATTTTAGTAGCTTATGGCTTGTATACCGGAGAGCTTGGCAACTCAGTGCCGTGGGGCTCTTAAAGTATATAAACAAACATAAATAGCATTACCCAAACAACATCAACAAAATGCCAGTACCAAGATGCTGCTTCAAAACCAAAGTGCTCATGAGGGTCTGGTTTAAAGTGATTATAAAAAACTGATCTAATCAGCATCACTGAAAGCATCAAACCACCCATCATCACATGAAAGCCGTGGAACCCTGTTAGCATAAAGAAAGTTGACCCATAAATTCCAGAATTTAAAGTCAGGCCATAGTGTTCGTAAGCTTCGTAATATTCAAGCGCCTGAAGAAAAACAAAAAATATTGCAAGTGAGACGGTAACACCCAGCCAAATATTAAACTTGTTTTTATTTGCAGCTTTTAAATTAATGTGTGCCATATGAACAGTTACGCTAGAGCTTAGAAGAACAACTGTGTTCCACAATGGAAGCCAAGTTAATATTTTATCCCATCCAGGAAAAGCCATACTTTTTTCAGGAACAGTGTAAGCAGCACCCAAATCTGGAGTCGTCAAAAGTGGCCAAGTTGACTGAAAATTTTCCCATAGCATATTTGCTAAGCCTTTTTCTCCCTCACCGCCAAGCCATGGAACTGAAAATGTTCTTACATAAAATAATGCACCAAAAAATGCTGCGAAAAACATCACTTCTGAAAAAATGAACCATGCCATTCCGTAAACAAATGATTGATTTAGCTGAGCACTATCCAGTCCTGCTAAATGTTCTTGAACAACTTTTCGAAACCAAAAGAATAAGGTAGCACCAAAAGATGCCAGCCCAGCATAAAGTATGTACTTAGCCATGCTATCAGGCTGTCCCAATGCATTGATGGTGCTGGCGGCACCCATAACTAGAATAAATAAAGAAGTCGCAGCATAGATTGGAAACCTGCTCTGCTCTGGTACATAATATTTTTCGTAAGTGCTCATTTCTAACTCCCCATTGAGTGATGATCTTCACCATGCTCATGCATGTAACTAGCCAATTCATCTAAATTGTCTTCGGTAACATCGAAGATTGTGTACGAAAGAACAATATTATTAATATTGTCTGGTAATTCATTATCAAAAATAAGTCTGACAGGTAGCAGAGCTTCTTCACCTGGCTTTAAGATTTGTTGCTCAAAGCAAAAACATTCCAGTTTTTTTAAATGTGCAGCTGCATTCGATGGTGCAACGCTTGGAATAGCTTGAGCCACCATCGCTCTGCTGGTTGTATTTTTAACATAGTAGGTGGCTGTGTAATATTTACCAGTAGTTATGTTTATAACCTCATCAGAGGGACCAAAATCCCACGGCATCTGTTCGTTATTATGAGAAACAAATTGAACAGTAATATCTCTACCCTCTGAAATATCGCTTTCGGCAATCCTGGTTGGAGACAAGTCGATCTTTCCATTCAATCCAGTGACTTCGCAGAAGACATCATAAAGAGGGACCAAGGCAAAAGAAAAGAAAAACATGCCCAACACTGCAAGTGAAAGCATCTTGATAGTCTTTTTGCCACCCTCATTCATAATTACTTAACTTCTGGTGGTGTTGAAAATGTGTGATATGGAGGAGGAGAATCAACTGTCCATTCCAAACCTTGGGCTCCCTCCCAGACTTCAGGAGTAGCCTTCTTCCCACCCATAACTGTTCTTACAACAATAAATAGGAAGAGTATTTGAGAAGCACCGAACAAGAAAGCTCCAACAGTAGATACCATATTCCAGTCCGCAAACTGAAGCGCGTAATCAGGAATCCTTCTAGGCATTCCAGCTAACCCAATAAAGTGCTGTGGGAAAAATGTAACGTTTACACCAATAAAAGAAAGCCAAAAGTGCAAGCGACCTAGTCTTTCGTCATACATGTTTCCACACCATTTAGGAAGCCAGTAATATACTGCAGCCATAATTGAAAATATTGCTCCAGGTACGAGTACATAATGGAAATGAGCAACAACAAAATATGTATCATGATACTGAAAGTCAGCTGGTGTAATAGCAAGCATTAGCCCAGAAAATCCGCCGATCGTGAATAGAACAACGAATGCTATTGCAAACAACATTGGTGTTTCGTAAGTTATTGAGCCCCTAAACATGGTTGCAACCCAATTAAAAACCTTAACTCCTGTAGGAACTGCGATTAGCATGGTTGCCCACATAAAAAATAGTTCAGCTGCTAATGGCATTCCAACAGTGAACATATGATGAGCCCAAACAACGAAAGAAAGAATAGCAATTGAAACCATTGCCCAAACCATTGACGAGTAACCGAAAAGCTCTTTCCTAGAGAAAGTAGAAATTATGTGCGAAACAATTCCGAAGGCCGGTAATATCATTATATAAACCTCAGGGTGACCAAAGAACCAGAAAATATGTTGAAAAAGAACTGGGTCTCCACCACCTGCAGCATTGAAGAAACTGGTTCCAAAGTGGATATCCATCAGCATCATGGTTACTGCTCCTGCTAGGACAGGCATAACTGCTATCAACAAATATGCTGTTATGAGCCATGACCAAACAAATAATGGCATCTTCATTAAAGTCATTCCTGGAGCTCTCATATTCATAATAGTTACAATCACATTAATAGCTCCCATAATTGATGAAGCTCCGAGAATATGAACAGAAAAAATAAAAAAAGTAACACTGGGTGGTGCATATGTTGTGGATAATGGAGCATAGAAAGTCCAACCAAAATTAGGTGCTCCTCCCTCCATAAATAAAGAGGAAAGCATCATGAAAAATGCAAAAGGCAAAATCCAAAAACTCAAATTATTCATTCTAGGTAGTGCCATATCTGGGGCACCAACCATCATAGGAACAAGCCAATTTGCTAGCCCTACAAAGGCTGGCATCACTGCTCCAAAGACCATTATTAGGCCATGCAAAGTAAGCATCTGGTTATAAAATTCTGGCTCTACGATTTGCATGCCAGGCTGAAATAACTCTGCTCTAATTACCAGAGCCATTGCTCCACCAATTAAGAACATCGCAAAGCTAAACCAAAGGTATAAAGTGCCAATATCTTTATGGTTTGTAGTGAATAACCATCTTGTTAAGCCCTTTGCGGGACCGTGATGGTGATCATCATGAGATTCTATAACTGCGCTCATATTTACTTCCTATATCTTAATTTTGTTTTCTTTGTATTCGACAATTTCTTTTGGAACGACAATTTCACCGTCTCCTTTTGCATCATTGCCCCAAGCTCTTCTTGTATATGTAATAACAGCTGCCATATCAACTTCAGAAAGTTGATTCGCAAAAGATTGCATTGCAGCACCCTGAACTCCTTCCATCAATATTTCTACGTTGCGAGGTTTATTGTTTAAAACTATGTCGCTACCTGCGAGTGCGGGGAAGATTCCAGGAATTCCTGCTCCATTCACCTGATGACAGGCGACGCAGTTCATTTGATAAACACCTTCTCCTTTTGTAACTAACTCTTCCATGGTCCAATCTTTTTCAGTGAGCTGAGCAAGTTCAAAAGCTGCCTGTTTTTTTTCTGCTACCCAAAGATCATAATCTTCGGGGGTGACTGCTCTTACCACTACTGGCATGAAGCCATGATTTTTTCCACATAATTCCGTACATTGACCTCTGTATATACCTGGCTCATCTACAATTGTCCAAGCGGTATTAATGAAGCCTGGAATAGCATCCTGCTTGATTGCAAAATCTGGCACCCACCAAGAGTGAATTACGTCATTTGCTGTAATTAAAAATCTGATTCTTTTACCTGTGGGGATTACAACCGGCTCATCAACTTCAAGCAGATAGTGTTCGCCTTTTGGTGTTTGATTGTAAATTTCGTCTTGATCAGTGGTTAAGTTGGAGAAAAAGTTAACACCATCCTCTAAATACTTGTATTCCCATTTCCATTGATAACCGACTACTTGAATATTTATATCGCCCTCTTCGTCTGCATACATTTTCTGTAATGTATTCGTTGCTGGTACTGCCATACTAATTAATATTACAAAAGGAATAACAGTCCAAAGTATTTCTAATTTTGTATTTTCATGAAAACTAGCTGGCTCAGGATTTTTCTTCTTAGTATGTGCATACATTGAATAAAACATGACACCAAAGACAAGAACACCGATGGCAACAACGATCCAAAAGATGAACATATGAAGACCAAAAACTTCTCTACTAATGTTGGTTACACCCTCAGTCATGTTAAGGGCATTCCATTCTGCAATAGCTGACTGACTAAAGATTAAACCTAAAAAAATTGTAAACGAACTGATAAAAGTTGAACGAATATTAAACATTGTGATCCTTTGTGCCGTGTTCTGAATAAAATAAATTATTTGTATAATCAATTATAAATAAAAATAATATGAATTTACAGTTAAATATCAATTAATTAACGATTTACGGTCGCTATGATAGCCTCATTTAAAGCTTACTTCTAGGGGGATTTAAAGGAAAATTTAACAGCAATGCACCTAAGTCTCTAAAGCTTTTTAATTTTATTTTCTTCTTGTGGGTTTTTAGGTTTAAGCTCTTCAAAAT
>QOPE01000007.1 GCA_003331565.1 SAR86 cluster bacterium
CTATGTTAGGAACCAGCATGATTTCGTATTCAATGCCTCTCGTAAAACCATCCTTGGACAAACCTTCCTCAATATTTTTGCATACGGTGTCCCAATCAAAAGGATTGTCATCTTGGCCCTCTCCTCCGGATGAACCCTGAACGTCTCTGACCTGAATAATCACTTGTCCAGTTTTAGCCACACACCGCTTAAAAAGCTCTTGATGGCCTTTATGCCAAGGCTGCCATCTTCCTAACATTTGAACTGTGGGTTTTTTTGGATCAAACATTTTTTAAAATCTTTTCTGCTATTTCTATATGGTTAGTCTCATTCCATTCAGTAACATGAAAATCTACCGATTCAGGTTTTTGAAACATCTTATTGGTATCTTCAAATCTACCAGAGGAGATTGTATCCAGCCAAATAACAATATCGGGTTCAAAATTCTCTCTTGTTTCCTTAGTAGGACAAACAAAATCACAGACAACGAATCGACCGTTAGCCTTTTCGAAATCAGCAAAGGTTTTCATTCTCATGCTCTGCCTCAGCCTTCCAGATTCAGAGAAGTCCCAATCATTTGCCATAGTTCTAACTTTATCAGCGTTATACCAAGCAGCCTCAAGCAAAGGAACAAGCCTCTCAGTAAGATATGTCTTGCCACTTCCTGGCAAACCCATAACAAGAATTTTCATAAGGCTAATTCTATGTCACTTTGTGCTAGAAAAATACATGAAAAATTTTATCCAAAGGTGGAAACAATAAAATTTTTTTACTTTATAAAATGATGCCGATGACTCGATCAATAAACCAATAAGCTCCCATGCCACCAATAACTAAGCTTGCAGCTATTTGAGAGTAATTTTGAATATTTATTTTTGTAGATAAATAAATGATCAGCAGCGGTATAGGAATTAAAGCAATTTGCGCAATCTCGATGCCTACATTAAAAAATAATAAAGAAAGTAGCATTTGGTTGTTAGCAATCCCTATGTCACTTAAAGCTCCAGCGAATCCTAACCCATGCAATAGGCCGAAGCTAAATGTCATCAGCCAGGGAGTTTTAAATCGCCTATCAGATTCATTAATTTCCAATGCTAAATAGATAATTGTTAAGGCAATAAGTGCCTCTACTGTTCCTTGCGGTAAGTAAATTAAATCATAGATAGAAAGTGCAAGTGTAATGCTATGAGCGGCTGTAAAGGCAGTGATGGTTTTAATAATGTTTCCCAATCCACTAATACAAAAAATAAGACCAAAAATAAATAATATGTGATCAAGGCCATCAAATAAGTGGTTGATGCCAAGGTAAAGATATGTGGTTGGATAATATTGTTCTTTGATTGGAATATCTAATTTATTTCTCTGAGCATTTACCAATCCCTCAAAAGTATCGTCTTGAAAATTTATGGTTACCAAGGCATCTGTTAAGACGCCTAAATCGATTATTTCTAAGAATTTTCCTTTGATAGATTCACTGCAATTAAGGAAAGTTTCTTCAATATAATATTTACCTTGCACATAAGGATCCGAGACCTCTGAGATGCATACACCTGGAAATATAACCTTAGCTTTTTTCCCAACATTTTTTACTGGATACATCCACGTAGCATCATAAGTTCCCTCATGATTATTTTGATTAATAATCAAATGAGCTGGATTAAATTCATGCGACTCAAGATTAGCTATTGGTAATAGAAGAACAAATAAAAAAAAAATTTTGATCATAAATTAACTATTAAGCTAGTTGAAAGGTCAAAAACAATGAAGCTGGGATAATAATAAGCCAAATTAAAACTGGAAAGATAAATAAGCTTTTATCAACCATCACAAAAGCATTTTTAGTAATCTGTGTTCCTACGCAAAAGAGACCTAGCAATAAGAAAACTGAACTTAATTGTTTAAATTGAGAAGAATCAATTGGTAGTTGAAATGAAGAGCCTATAAAAATAGCTAAGATAAAACCAATTACAAACAATGGTAATTTTGGTCTGCTGTCTGTCCTATTAATTAATGAAAGAATGATAACTAAGGGAATAATCCATAATGTTCGACCAAGCTTTAATGTTGCAGCAACTTCTAAGGACTCCGAGCCATAAGTCATCGCAGCTCCAATCACTGCACTGGTATCATGAATGGCTGTTGCCGCCCATAAACCAAACTCCGATTGGGAGAGATTGATCTGTTCAGCGATTAGAGGAAAAAATAATATGCCAATTGCATTTAATAAAAAGATTATGGCAATGGCTATCGACAACTCTTGAGGTTTTGATTTAATAACAGGAGCTACTGCGGCCATTGCTGTTCCTCCACAAATTGATGAGCCTGATGCAATTAAATATATGTATGATTGCTTTAATTTCAGTAGCTTTCCTAAAATTAAAGTTAATAAAAAAACAAAAACAACAAACAAAGATATTGGTAACAAATAGCTTGAACTGGTTTCTTGAGCAACACTAAAATTAATCGAAAAACCCAAAAGTATTATTCCGGTTTGTAATAGTCTAGTAGCGTACTTTCTAGTTATAAACTCATTATCAGTTAAAAAAACAATCGAGAACCCAATCCCTAATAATAGTCCTACTACCGGACTGCCTAGGTAAATAGTTGTTCCAGCAAGGATTAAGGCAATTAAATTTTGCATAGATATTAATTTTGCATTGTTTCAAACAAAATTAGTATCTGTCTGAATTAAAATACCTATCAAACAATGTTTGATGTAGTAAAAAATAGGAGATTTCAATTTGGATGCTTAATTTTATCTTTTGTTTGCATATGTGCTTTTCTATTTATTGGAAATAGGTTTGAAATTAATTATTTAGATCAAGAATACCTTGATCAAAGAGTTATTCTTATTCTTGAGAATATGAGTGTTTTGCAAGTAAGCATTCACCTATGGGTAACAATGACGCTGGATGTTATTTTCCCAATTGCCTATGGATTTTTATTTTTTGGGATCCTGTTAAGTAATCTTGAAGGTCAGTGGAAGTTTTTGGCTGTCCTACCTTTAATATTAATTGCAGCCGACCTTACCGAAGGAATTTTTCAGATTCAGCTGTTACAAGCTGAAACAACAGAAATGATGATAGTAAGTTATAAAAATAAAATTACTCTTATAAAGTACTTTCTTTTTTTGATCTGTATGGGAATTTGCTTGTTAACAAGTATGTTTAAACTTGGTGGGTCTGGGAAGACTTGAACTTCCGACCTCACCCTTATCAGGGGTGCGCTCTAACCAAGCTGAGCTACAGACCCAAAAAAATTGGAAGGTGCATTCTACAACTCATTCGTCTGAGTGACAATCAGATATTGTTTGGATGCAGTGATTTATAAAGACTATAAAAAAGATAAAAAAGCGGTATGAGTGTGAAGTATTTGACCAAAGCCAAGACTAATACTGCAACCATGTTGGTATCAATGGCTAGAAAGCCAAAAATTAAACCTATGACTAGTTGAAGCCCAATTAATACACTCGTGATTAGAAAGAGCTTGGTGCCCTCTTTATCTGAATCATTCCATGCTAGGCCCAACGATTCGAATGCCCTTTTATTTTGAAACATAATATATGCTGGATACATTCCTAGTCTTGCAAAAAGGTAGAATCCTGGCAACACAAGTAGTAATAGCCCGAGCCCATACACAATTGATGCAGCGATAGAGCTCCACAGTAATGGGAAAAATTTTCTCAAGCCCATGAGGTATGCTTGATTTATGCTCAAATCTTGATTAGATGAAAGAGCTTCAAAGGCGACCATCATTGCTCCATAGAAAGCTATCGATAGAACCATTGAAACAATACCTAGAATAGCCAACTGTATAGCGACTGGTTGGATGGATTCAATAATCAAGTCATTAGACATATTCTCGTTGAGATCTAATTGTAAAACTAAGTAACTAACTGCAAATTCCAATGTTATAAGCGGCAGCGCTAGCACAAACAAATAAGAAAAGTGCTTCAGGCAAAATGAGAGAGTGTAAAAGAACTGATTCATTGGGTGGTTTTTAACTTAAGTATTTATATTTTATCAGGTGACGTTAATTTTCTTAAAATTTCTTTTGCCAACTTGGTAGGTTTGATTGGTGCCTTTTTCAACTTGGAACTTTGGATCTTCAATTTTTTGCTCATCAATTTTTACTGCCCCTTGCTTGATGAGCCTCATGGCTTCCGATGTACTCTTTAACATACCACTATCCTTAAGTAAGTTCGGTAAAGCTATTGAGGAAGATGCGATTGTGAGTTTGACCTCTTCAATATCATCAGGTGTTTGTCTTTTTTGAAATTGATTCACAAAATTCGAGTACGCAGAATCAGCGGCAGCCTCATCATGAAACCGAGCAATGATTTCTTTGGCTAGTTCTATTTTTATATCTCTAGGGTTCGCACCTTTTTTTTGTGATGCTTTTAATTGTTTGATTTCTTTATCGGACTTAAAGCTTAATAAATCAAACCAACGCCACATTAACTCATCTGAAATTGACATCACTTTTCCAAACATATCATTGGGTTCTTCATCTATACCAATATAGTTATCCAACGACTTAGACATTTTTTTGACTCCATCCAAACCCTCTAAAATGGGGACAGTTTGAATTACCTGTGGATCAATTCCGTAAGATTTTTGAATTTCTCTGCCGACTAAAAGGTTAAATTTTTGATCCGTACCACCCAGCTCAACATCAGCTTTTAAGTAAACAGAATCATAAGCTTGTACCAAAGGGTAAAGCAGTTCATGAATGGAGATACTTTGATTTGATTTGTATCGCTTATTAAAGTCATCCCTTTCAAGCATTCTTGCTAGATTGTATTGAGATGCAAGCTCGATAAAGCCTTCTGCTCCTAAAGCTGAGCACCATTCAGAGTTAAACCTAATCTCAGTTTTCTTTGGATCCAATATTTTGAAGACTTGCTTCTTATAAGTCTCCGCATTTTTTAAAACCTCCTCTCTAGTTAAAGGAGGTCTTGTTTTATTTTTACCTGATGGGTCACCAATCATTCCAGTAAAGTCGCCGATAACGAAAATGATCTTGTGGCCTAAATCTTCATAGTGCTTCATTTTATTTATTAGCACGGTATGGCCGAGATGAAGATCAGGTGCAGTTGGATCAAAACCTACTTTTACATTAAGAGGTGAGCCTTCATTTAGTTTTTCTACAAGCTCTTTCTCGTTAATTAGTTCATCAGAACCCCGATGAATTAATTTTAATTCTTCTTTCATGATATTGACTTATTATAGTATTAGATAGAGAGGTATTAACTAAATGGGTGCAGAAAATAAACTAAGCTTTGAATTCAATCCAATTGTTAGAGGTATGAAGATTGCAGAATCTAATACTTTATTTCCGATTCATAGGGTTTTTTGTGTTGGGAAAAATTATGCTGAGCATGCAAAAGAAATGGGTTCTAAGGTTGAAAAAAAAGAGCCCTTCTTTTTTTCAAAAGTCCCTGAGTCAGTTACTCAAGTTGATGAAATCTTAGTACCTGAAGATACAGCCAATCTTCATCACGAAGTTGAATTGGTCGTTTGTTTAAAAAAAGGTGGTATGAATATCAATGTTGATGCAGCGCATCAATGTATTTTTGGATATGCAGTGGGAGTAGATCTAACTAAAAGAGATATTCAAAAAAACTCCAAGGATAAGGGCCATCCATGGGAAAGCGCTAAATCATTTGATCAATCTGGACCTATTTCATACATAAAAAAGTATGAGGAAGTGGTATTAAAAAATAATAATATTTCGCTATCAGTTAATGGTGAAGAGAAACAAAATTCTTCCGTCGACAATATGGTTTGGGGAATAGAAGAGTTAATCAGTATTTTGTCTAAAAAAATAATTCTGAAGCCAGGAGATATTTTATTTACAGGAACTCCAGCTGGAGTTAGTAAGATCAATAAAGGGGATTTTATAGAGGCAAATATCCAAGAAGTTGGTCAATTAGAACTTAATTTTAATTAATTTAAGAATAAAATATATTAATCAAAGAAAAATTAAGACTGCATAAAAAAAATTTAATATGGCAATTCTCAAAGAGCTATCTTGTAAAAATTTTTATTTAATTATCCCGGCAACTCTTACGGTATTGATTGTATTTTTTGCGGCTCAAGAAAATGAGGAAATTCCTGAACTAACTATTGATCAAAGCACAGTTAGCCTAGAAGTTTCAATTAAAAACAATAAATATTCAAACTTCTATACTGTTGAAGAGGGTGACAGTATGAGTGTTATCTTTGAGGAAAATAAGGTGCCTCTAAATCTTACCTACAGAATCTTAAGAGGCCCATATAAAAAAGACTTTGCAAACTTAATGCCTGGAAATGAATTTGAATTCCATTTTCTGGATGATGAGTTACTTAAGATTGAACTTCGAAAAGGGCCACTCTTTTTCTTGTCCGTATTAAACTCAAACGAACCTCAATATGAACAACTTAATATAGAGCCTGAAGTTATTAGAGAGTTTAAATCGGGCAGAATAGTTTCAAGTTTCTATGAGGCTGCCCTTGAAAGTGGAATTCCTGATAGCGTAATTATGGATCTTGCCTATCTTTTTGGCTGGGACATTGATTTTATTTTTGATATAAGAGAGGGGGACAGTTTTAAGGTGCTCTATGAAACACCATTTGTTGAGGGAAGTAAAATAGCTAATGGAGATATCCTTTATGCTGAGTTTATTAATCAAGATCAGAAATACACTGCCATTAGATACTTTGCTAGATCTGGGGAAAAATTTTACTTCGATAAAGATGGTAACAGCCTAAAAAAAGCTTTTTTAAGAGCGCCCCTGGATTTTGCTTATGTAAGCTCTCACTTTAATCCACGAAGAAAGCATCCAATATTAAATAAAATCAGAGCCCACAATGGGGTGGATTATGCTGCAAAAAGAAATACTCCTGTAAGATCAACAGGAGAAGGAGTCATTATTCATCAGGGTTGGAAAAGTGGATATGGTAGAACCATTCAGATTCGTCATGGAGGTGAAATTACCACCTTGTATGCTCATCTAGAATCTTACAATTCAAAGCTCGATGAAGGATCTAAAGTAAAACAAGGAACAGTTATTGGTTTTGTAGGTGATTCAGGTCTTGCCACCGCTCCTCACTTACATTATGAATTCAAGGTTGGTGATAAAAGAACAGACCCTTTAAAAGTTAGGCTGCCGGATGATAAACCGATAGATAAAATGGAGCTGCCTAAGTTTAATCAAACTAAATCGCAGATTTTAGACTTAACTAAAAAGCTATCTATAATGATAGCTGATGCCAATTAAAGATATATACATAGGGACAATGAGTGGAACCAGTGCGGATGCTGTGGAATCATGCGCTCTGAATATTGATAATAAATCTGTATCAATCATCGGTTCATACAGCACCAAAATTACTTCAAATGATCAGACCAAAATTCTTAACCTCGCTTCCGGTAAGATTACTACTGCGCAAGAATTTGGTGAAATTAATCAATTAAGTACGCGTTATTTTTTAAAGAGTATTCAAGGGCTCGTAAGAAAGAATTCTTTCAAGCACTCAAGAGTAAAAGGTATTGGCTTATCAGGGCAAACTGTATGGCATGCACCGAAATCTAGACATCCCTTCTCAATACAGCTTGGTGACCCTAATTATATTTCTCATGCATTGGGTGTGCCAGTTGTGTCTGATTTTAGGAATTCTCATATTGCCCTTGGGGGTGAAGGCGCTCCCCTAACAACTTATTTTCATCATGAAATGTTTAAGTCTCATAAATCAAGACTAATTATCAATCTTGGGGGCATTACAAACTTCACTTTTATAAAAAGATCTTTTGTTTTAGGTTCTGATGCTGGGCCTGCAAATGCACTAATGGATATATATTGCCAAAAACTCTTAAAGAAAAAATTTGATAAAAGTGGCTTAATTGCAGCTAAGGGGGATATTCATGCATCATCAATCAATGAGATGAGCAAACATTCTTTTTTCCAAAAAAAATTACCAAAGTCTACTGGTAAAGAAATCTTTAATTTAAATTTCATACCAAAAAAATTATTAAAAAAACCTAAAGAGGACGTACTTGCAACTCTAAATTTCTTTTCGGCAAAGATGATATTTGAACAAACTCAAAAGCTTAAAAAAGTCATTGATGAAATTTATGTCTGCGGAGGCGGAATCAAAAATCAAACCCTTTTAGACAATCTTGAGAGTTTTTTCAAAATAAAAATCAAATCTTCAAAAGAGATTGGTCTAGATCCAATGCTGGTTGAGTCAGCTGCTTTTGGATGGCTTGCAAAGAAAAGGCTTGATCATGAAGTGCTTCAAGTCTTAAATAAGGGCAAAAGTTCTAAAGGATTGCTAGGATCTATTACAAAAATCAGATAGAAAAAGATTCACCACATCCGCATGTGGTTTTAGCATTAGGATTTTGAATGATGAAGCGAGAACCTGACAAATCTTCAACAAAATCAAGTGTTGATCCATAAAGATATGGGTATGAAAGAGCATCGAGCAAAATACTAAAATCTTTAAATTCAATTACGTCATCATCAAATGCAACCTCAGCATCAAATTTGAAACCATATTGAAATCCTGAACACCCTCCTCCCGTGACATAGACTCTAAATTTATCATTATCACTACCTGCAGAGAGCCCCTGTATTCTGGTTACAGCATTTTCAGTAAGATTTATTGAACCACTCATAATTTTATCTATAAGGACTAATATTATATTCACAAGAATATCCTTTCAGCCAAACATTTAAGTTTTTTAAGGATAAAATAACCCTATGTCTTTTTACCTATGGCTTAAAGTATTTCATATTGTATTTATGGTTTCAGCTTTTTCTGGGATTTTTTACTTGCCTAGACTCTTTGTTTATCACATTGAATCAGATAATGCCTCAACGCGAGACTATCTTTCAAAAATGGAAAATAGGTTGTTTCGATTTACTTTATTGCTATTGAGTATTGGAATAATTCTTGGTGTCGCTATGGGATCACAAGGTACAAATTTTATTGTGTGGTTTACTCAGTCATGGCTCATATTGAAAGTTTTTATAACATTCTTAGTTATTGGTTATCTAATAATGTGTAAAAAAATTATGCGCCAGCTTTTAAATAACACTTGCGGTTGGACCTCGAGAAGTATGAGGCTATTTAATGAAATCCCAGTGATCCTGTTACTTATCGCTGTAATTGCAGCTGTATTTAAATTCTAGCTTTGCAGAAAAATAAACTTGAAGGCGTATATTGCATTATTGGTGAAGAAAACTTTTTGCATGATGCTTTTGATCAAACTATTAAGGTTTGCTTAGAGAATAAAGTTAAGTTATTTCAAATAAGGTTTAAAAACAAAAATATCTTTTTTGAGCATGGGCCAAAATTAAAAAATCTAATAGAAGAGATTCACTATCATTCCGGACTTGTCTTGGTCAATGATGATATTACCCAAATAGAAGAATTTAATTTTGATGGTATTCATTTGGGTCAGTCAGATATCTCGCCAATTTTTGCAAGACATATCTACAAAGAAAAGATTATTGGCTTAAGTTGTTATAACAGTATCTCGCTTGCGAATCAGTATTTAGATTACATTGATTATGTTTCTTTTGGAGCCATGCACAGATCCTTAACTAAAAAAAATGCACGCGAAATATCTCAAGCTGAGCTTCAAAAAATAATTAAATTCAAAAGCAAGCCAAAAGCCATAATTGGCGGAATTAATTTAGATACTTATGAGTCAAATATCAGTAACAATTTTGATATGATTGCTATATCAGATGGTATCTTTTCTTCAGAAGATTTGCCCTCATTCTTAAATATGTTGAATAAGTCATGAATCGTAATAAATCAGATGCTCTTTTCAAGGAGGCGCAGTTACTGATGCCTGGAGGAGTGAATTCTCCAGTAAGAGCTTTCAAAAATGTTAACTCGAAACCTGTTTTTTTTAAGAGTGCAAATGGACCATATTTAATTGATGAAGATGAAAATCAATATATAGATTTTATTGGCTCCTGGGGGCCAATGATATTAGGACACAGTAATCCTATTATTGTTAAGGCCATCAACGAACAGCTAAAAAATGGAACAAGCTTTGGAGCACCAACAAAACTAGAGAACCAAATGGCTTCCCTGATTAAGGAAAGTATTGGCTCTATTGAGAGAATCAGGATGGTTAATTCTGGTACTGAAGCAACAATGAGTTGCATAAGGTTAGCAAGAGGATATACGAACAGAAATACCATTATCAAATTCGATGGTTGTTATCATGGGCATGTTGATTCATTGCTCGTTAAAGCAGGCTCAGGTGTATCTACTTTTGGCTTACCTGACTCTCCTGGAATCCCTGAGGACCTTGCTAAATTCACTATTTCTATTCCATATAATGATACTGAAGCATTTATTAAGACCTTTGATGAAGTAAAAGATGATCTTGCTGCAGTAATTGTTGAACCAGTAGCTGGCAACATGGGTTTCATCAAAGGGCATACTGAATTCTTAAATGTTCTAAGAGAAAAAACTCATCAAAATAATTCTGTTCTAATTTTTGACGAAGTAATGTCGGGGTTCAGGGTCAATCTTGGAGGTGCGCAATCAATGTATAACATTCAACCTGACTTGACTGCGCTTGGTAAGATTATTGGTGGAGGTCTTCCTGTGGGAGCATTTGGTGGTAATGCAGATATTATGAAATGCCTTGCTCCTGAAGGCCCTGTTTACCAAGCAGGTACGCTTTCAGGTAATCCACTTGCAATGTCAGCAGGTATAGCTCTAATCTCTGAGCTTCAAAAAACTAACCCATACGAACAATTGGAATTAACTATTAAAAACTTCTTAAACGCCATCTCTAAAAGCTTAGAGACTAAAGGTATTGATTTTGCTTACAATGCTTCTGGCGGAATGTTTGGTTTCTTTTTCTCAAAAAAACTGCCTGAAAATTTTGAAGATGTATGCGCAACAGATTCAAAAGTTTTCCAAAAATTCTTTATAAAATCTTTGAGTAAAGGTATTTACTTTGCGCCTTCAAAATTTGAAGCTGGATTTTTATCAACCACGCATATAGACGAAGTAATGCAATCTGCATCCCAAAAAGTTTTAGATACAATAGAGGAATTATGAAGATGAAATATGACATAACTGCGATTGGAAATGCATTGGTTGATACCCAATTTAAAGTATCACATGAGTTCATTGCAGAAGTTGGCCTAGAAATTGATCAAATGAATCTATCAAGTGCTGAGGAGCATGCTCCAATTATTGATAAGTTAAAAAAAGAGAATGCGGAATCCGTTTCTGATTGTGGAGGCTCAGCAACAAACACATTGGTAGCTGCAACTCATTTTGGTGCTAAATGTTTTCATACTTGCGTGGTTGCCAATGATGAAGATGGTCATAGCTACCTTGCAAACCTTAAAAATATTGGTGTTAACCATAATTTTAAAATGCGGGATGCTGATGAAGTCCCAACAGGTAAATGTTTAATCTTGGTTACAGCAGATGCAAAAAGAACTATGTCGACAGCCCTCAATGTAAGTGCGCTTATGCGAATGGATGATATTGATTTTGTAGCAATGCTTGATACCGATATCCTTTACGTTGAAGGCTATATGGTGACGAGTGATGAAAACTATTCTGTTACCCTTGAGCTCTTAAAAAGAGCGTCCGGAAAAAATGTAAAAATTGCCCTATCACTTTCAGATCCAGGCATTGTTATGGGATTTAGAGACAGATTTACCGAGCTAGAAAGTTTTGGAGTTGATTACATTTTTTGTAACGATGAAGAAGCTGTGGCTTTTACATCAACTGAATCTATTGATTCGGCACTTGATGGTCTTACAAAAAAAGATTTTATTAGTATTGTTACAACAGGCTCGAAGGGGTGTTCAATTGTGAATAAAGATGAATTAATTCAAGTAAAAGCTGAAAACATTAATGCGGTAGATACAAATGGAGCCGGCGATATGTTTGCAGGCTGTTTTTTGTATGCGCTCTCTCAGGGCAACTCTCTAAATGAATGTGGAAAATTTGCTAATTATGGGGCTTCTAAAATTGTTGAGACTTTTGGTCCAAGATTAACAGAATCTGGCTATCATGAGGTTCTAAAAAAATTATAAAAAACTAGCTTATTAAGTTCATTTCTGCTATTTTCTTCGCCCTTAAATAATTTGATTAATCTCAATAACTGAAAAACCAAAATGCCAACTAAAAAAAGTAAAAAAACAACAGCAAAGAAAACCTCAAATAAAAAAGCATCAACCAAGACAGTCAATAAAAAAGTGAAAGCTGCTCCCAAGAAAAAATCTACAGCGCCGAAGAAAATAACTAAAAAAAATACTGCAGCTAAGTCTAAAGCTCCGAAAAAGAAAGTAGCAAAATTATCTGTTGCAAAAAAGAAAAGCGTCGCTAAGAAAAAAGAACCCCAAATCTCGTCCTACAAGCCCAAAAAGAATGAGAAATATATGAGTGCTGCTATGAAGCGTCACTTTAATAAAGTTTTACTTAATTGGAGAGAGCACCTTAAAGAAGAAATGCAAAAAACTTTTGATCACCTTAAAAATAAAGGTGAAACTTTTGCAGATCCTGTTGATCGTGCTTCACAAGAAGAAGAGTTTGCCTTTGAATTAAGAACTAGGGATAGGGAAAGAAAACTTATCAAAAAGATTGTGAGCTCTTTAGAGCAAATTAAACAAGATGACTATGGATACTGTTATTCGTGTGGAATTGAGATTGGCTTAAAGAGACTAGAAGCGAGACCCACTGCCACGCATTGCATTGATTGCAAGACTCTAGATGAGATAAAAGAAAAACAACTAGGGGGATAATCAATCTCCAAAACTTTAATTTGAGCAACCCAAATAATTCATTTGTAAGTCCACCAAAAAAACTCCTCCAGAATAAATTTGATAAATTTGCTGAGGAGATCATCAAGCAATTACAAAAAAATGGTCATGATGCTTACCTTGTTGGGGGATGCATTAGAGATCAGTTAATAGATATTCCAGCTAAAGATTTTGATGTAGCGACCAGTGCAACACCAGAGCAAATTAGAAAGATATTTAAAGCCTCACGAATTATTGGGAAAAGATTTAAGTTAGTTCATGTTTACAAGGGTAGCCAAGTTATAGAAGTTTCTACTTTCAGAGCATCCGGAGCAAAATCGAATCAAGAAAAAATTGTTAAGGACCAGCTAGGTAAAATTTTAAGGGATAATGTCTGGGGAACTATTGAGGAGGACTGTGAAAGAAGAGACTTTACAATTAATTCTCTTTACTTTGATCCCATTCAAAAAAAATTATTCGATAGACATCAAGGGATGAATGATTCTTATAAGCGTAAAATAGTTTCTATCGGCGACCCCATGCTGCGGTTCGAAGAAGATCCTGTCAGAAGTTTAAGGGCTGTAAGATTTGCAACAAAGCTAAACTTTAAAATTGATAAACAAATAAAAGATGCAATTTATGAAAAAGGATATCTTTTGAGCAGCATATCCAATGCCAGAAGGTTTGATGAATTTAATAAAATATTTATGCACGGCAAAGCTCAACATAACTTTGAAAAACTGGAAACTTTCGACTTGTTAAAACATTTAGTGAGTCATGTCGGGCAGTCCAATAGCTATGGTTATCGATTGCAGATGTCAGCGCTTATTAATACTGATAACAGAGTTCATGAAGGTAAATCAGTAACTCCTGGATTTCTTTTGGCAGCCATTTTATGGCCAAAGTTGATTGAAATAGCAACTGTTGAAGATTCGATTAGCACAAGAAGATTTTTTCCTAACATGGATAAAATTTTAAGAGATCAGCAAATCTTAACTGCTGTACCAAGGAGATTTTATACTTACATAAAAGATATTTGGTCATTGCAGTTGAGGCTTCAAAGTAGGATCAAAAATCAACCCTTTAAAGTACTACAACATCCAAGATTTAGAGCTGCATATGATTTGCTATTATTAAGAATTGAGGCCTCTAATTCTGAGAGTGAAATTGGTGATTGGTGGACAAAATTTCAATCATGCAACCGACAAACTAAACTTGAGATGATTAAAAGGCATCGAGAGAACTCATCAAACTCTAAAAAATTTGGCTTATCTGGAGAGTTGGGATAATCTTTGTAAGATAATTTTTTTACATTGATGGATTTAGCAATTCAGGAAGCTCCCATACCAAAGTTCATAGCAGTTGAAGGGCCTATCGGTGTTGGAAAGACAACCCTTGCTCATAAAATAGCGCAATCATTTAATTATGATGTATTTCTGGAAAAACCTGCAGAAAATCCTTTCTTGAACAGTTTTTATAAAAACCCTAGTCAATCTGCCCTAGCTGCACAACTTTTCTTTTTATTTCAGCGGATGCAACAAATTGAGGATCTTAAGCAACAAAGTTTGTTTGAGCCTGTTCGAGTTGCTGATTTTCTAATAGAAAAAGATAGGCTTTTTGCTGAGGTCACTTTATCTGATGAAGAGCTAGCACTGTACGACAAAGTTTATGAGCACACCACAATTGACGCCCCATCTCCAGACTTGGTGATATACCTTCAGGCTCCTGTTGAGGTTTTACTCGATAGAATTAATAAAAGAGGAAATCCTAATGAGAGGTATTTAACTGGTGAGTACCTTGAAAGACTTAATGAAGCTTATTCAAAATTCTTTTTATACTATGAAAGTGCCCCGCTCCTCATAGTAAATGCTGCAGACATTAATCTTGAGGAAGATGGTAAGGATTATAAGATGCTCTTAGAAACTATTACCACAAATCCAAAGGGTAAAAACTTTATAAATCCTCATCCAACAATCCTCTAATGACTGATACAAAAGTCATTTCACCTGAAAGAGGTTTCACAAACCCGCATTTAAGCTCACTGGAAGAGTATAAAAGACTGTATGAACAGTCCATCAATGATCCTGTTACTTTTTTTCAAAATGCCGCGAAAGAAAATTTAGTGTGGAGTAAGCCGTTTACAACTACTTTTAATAATCAATTCAAAAATGCGAAATGGTTTGAAGATGGTGAGTTAAACATTGCTTATAACTGCATTGATAGACATCTAGAGCATCATCAAGATAAAACTGCTTTTATTTGGGAAGGCGATGATCCTGCTGAAAGCAAGAATATTTCTTATCAAGAATTACATGACCAAGTATGTCGATTGGCTAATTTTATGAAAGATCTTGGAGTAAATAAGGGCGATAGAGTCTGTATCTACTTACCCATGATTCCCGAAGCAGTTTATTCAATGCTGGCTTGCGCTCGGATAGGCGCAGTTCATTCTGTGGTATTTGGAGGATTCTCTGCTGAATCTCTTAAGGATAGGATTCTAGATGCTGACTGCTCATTAGTCATCACTGCTGACCAATCAGTTAGGGGAGGAAAAAAAACTAATCTCAAAAAAAATGTAGATGCTGCATTAGATTCTTGTCCTCGAGTTAAAAATTGTATTGTTGTTCAAAGGACAGGTGAAGATATTGAAATGGTTGCAGGCAGGGATCATTACTATACAGAAAAGATTGCTCAATATGATCCGACTTGCGAATGTGTGGCAACTAATTCGGAGGACCCTCTTTTTATTCTCTATACATCTGGATCTACAGGGAAACCTAAAGGAGTCATGCATAGTGTTGGGGGATATCTGCTGGGAGCACATCTGAGTTTTAAATTTATATTTGGTTATCAGCAAGATGATATTTATTGGTGTACCGCAGATGTTGGCTGGATAACCGGGCATACTTATATTGTTTATGGGCCGCTAAGTAATTGTGCAACCAGTGTTATTTTCGAAGGTGTGCCTACTTATCCTTCATCCTCAAGATGCTGGGAGATATGTGATAAGCATCAAGTAAATATTTTTTATACTGCACCAACTGCGATTCGAGCATTAATGGCTCAAGGCGATAAACCTGTAAAGGACACATCTAGAAAATCTTTAAAATTACTTGGTACCGTAGGTGAGCCCATCAATCCTGAGGCCTGGGATTGGTATTATAAAATTGTTGGAGAATCGCGTTGTCAAATTATTGATACCTGGTGGCAGACAGAGACTGGCTCTGTATTGATCTCACCCATTGCTGGAATTACACCTGTAAAACCAGGCTCAGCAACATTTCCTTTTTTTGGTGTTAAGCCAGGCTTAATGAATGATGAAGGTAATTTAATTGAGGGTGAAGGCTCAGGAAATCTTGTGATACAAAATTCTTGGCCAAGCCAAATAAGAACGGTTTATGGGGATCATCAAAGAATGATTGATACGTATTTTTCTGAGCATGAGGATATTTACTTTACCGGAGATGGTGCAAAGAGGGATAAAGATGGTTATTACTGGATAACAGGAAGGGTGGATGATGTCTTGAATGTTTCAGGGCATAGGCTTGGGACAGCTGAAATTGAAAGCGCCCTTGTGCTTCATCCAGTTGTTGCCGAGGCTGCAGTTGTTGGATTTGAGCACCCCATCAAAGGGCAAGGAATCTATGCATTTGTAACCCTAATGGTTAGGCAAAATTCAGACGATGATCTTGCCAAAGAACTTTCAAAGTTTGTTGCCAATGAAATCAGTCCCATTGCTAAACCCGATCTAATTCAATGGTCACCCAGTTTGCCTAAAACGCGTTCAGGAAAAATAATGAGAAGGATTTTAAGAAAAATTGCAGCAGGTGAAACTCATGATCTGGGAGATACTTCTACCTTAGCTGAACCAGAGGTTGTTAAGAATTTAGTTGAGAATAAACTCTCTTTAAATCAAAACAGTGAATAAAGAAAAAACTCCTCCGAGCAGATAAAAGATTACAGAAAAATTTATCATTGAGTTTTGACCTAGTGCGTCAATTTCATTTCTCATTGAGTAAAATTTTTCAGCATTGAAAGCCAATATATAAAAACCCATGAAATGGATTGCTAGCAAAATAAAGAAAACCCAACTCATTGATTCCAGCAATGCAAACATACAAAGGATCAAGAAACTGAGTTCATAACCAACATAGAATTTATGATTCGCTTTGTTAAAAAAGAATCCAACGAGATCAAATTTACTATTATTAAGCCAAAGAAAAGTTAAGGCACTTAGTAAGTAGAAGCAGCCTAAAATAAATCCAAACATGGCTAATTAAGTGACCAGATTTTTTTATCTTCACTCAAAACAGCTATGCCATCCTCTTCTAATTTTTTTAAATGTGCTGTGAGGCTCCACAGTGCAATCGGATGTAATTTTGGGTCAACGTCATCATAAACAAGCTTGACCAAATCATTGACATCACATGGAGATATTTTTTTTAGACACTCATGAACCTTAGATTCTCTTTGAAGTCGATGATTGATAATCCAATCAACCACAGCGACTGGATCTTCAAGGTAATCTCCATGACCAGGCGCAATGTAATCAAATGCATAGTCTTTGAGAAGTTTTAGTGAAGACAGGTATTGCTTCATGTTCCCATCAGGCGGAGCAATCACTACTGTTGAACCGTTCATAATATGATCACCAGTAATTAACGTTGATGCATCATGAACTAAATAACAAAGATGATTTGATGCGTGGCCAGGGGTATGAATGACCTCAATTTTATATTCTTCGCAGTCAATCACATCGCCATGACCTAAGACTTTATTAGGAGTAAAGGTTTTGTCTTGATGTCCATCATCTTGCTCCACCATCAATCCATAGGAAGGAATATTTAAAATATCTTTTAATGGTCTCACTCCTGGTGAATGGTCCCTATGAGTATGGGTAACCAAAATCCTTGTTGCTTTTTCCCCTACTGCATTAGCAATTTCATTAATGTGTGTCTCAATGTTTGGGCCTGGATCAACAATAGTGATCTCTTCTTTACCTATCAGATAAGTATTTGTCCCACCGCCTGTAAACATACTTGCATTGGGTGCTGTAATCTTTTGAATTAATTTACTATGCATCTTCATATCCTTCATCATCAGGCAATAAACCGATCCAGTCTCCGTCTCTCTTGAAAAACTTTGGCAGAATGGATTGAATATTATCAACCTCATCTTTCAGGCCAGCGAAAGCATCAGCTACTGTTTTATAAGGTAGTAACAGTGAAAGGTTTTTGATTGTAGGCATGATCATATTAAAAGTGCCCTCGCTGTTTGCTTTAAGTGCATCGCTAGGTTTTATCCATACACTTTCGGTTAGCTCCCAGCCATCATGATCATTTTGTTGTGACTCATCTGTTTTTGCAAAAAAGAAACGGGTATCAAATCTTTTCTTCTCTACCTCAGGTGTTATCCAGTGTGAGATTGGAACGATATTAGTAAAATCAAAATGGATATCGTTACTAAGACAAAAATCATAAAACATTAATTTTTTATTATTGATCTGATCCCGAAAGTTTTTTAGTGCCTTTGGGTTAAGGGATGCCGGCAATGATTTAGACATCAATATACCAACCTCTTCAAAACACTCTCTAACAACAGCAATCATATAAGCAAGGCCATCTTTTTCAACTTTTAACATTGATGAAGCTGATTGATCATCAAGATCATCGCTCATTTGATAAATTTCTGATAAATAATCCTCTGGATCAAGAGTGCCTCCTGGAAACACATGCAAATCACCAAATGCTGAGTTTGTACTTCTTTTGACCATCAATACCTCAGGGCCCTTTAATGAATCCCTTCCTAAGACAATGGTTGCCGCTGGTCTGATCAATTGCATAATTCGTTTAGTCAGCCATTATCTATTAGAATGCATCTAATGAAAATATCCGACTCGCTTAAGGAAGATATTGCAGATGCTCCGAACTGGTTTCATCAAGCAATTGAGGCAAAACTAGAACAAAAAAAATATGCTTTTAATGGTTATGAGGTTGCCTATCAGAAATGGGATATTGATGATGAAGAACAGCTAACTGTTTTAATTCATGGGACCGGTGCACATAGTAAATGGTGGGATCCAATTGCACCATTGCTCGAATCTAAAGGCACGATTATTGCCCCAGAGCTTCCGGGCATGGGAGATACCAGTCATTTTAATAAATATGACTTTGAGTTATTTAAAGATGCTGTTCTTGGCGTTATTGATAACGAAGGAATGTTAAAACGAAAAATTTTTTTAGTTGGTCATTCCCTTGGAGGGCATCTAGCTGCATACATTGCATCTGAAATGCCAGAACTTGTTAGTGGTTTAATCGTCATCGACAGCCCAATAAGACCTCCTGACTATGATTACGATAAGCACATAAGTAGCGGTCCGTTAAGACCCATAAAATATTACTCATCTAAAAGAGAAATTCTTACTCGTTTTAGGCTAATGCCACCCCAAGAATGTAAAAATGATTGGTATTTAAGGTTTATTGCTGAATTTTCAATCAAAGAAACAAGCGATGGATGGCGATGGAAATTTGATGACAGATTATTTAGATCATTAAAAAGACTGGATGGATATGGGTTTTCATTTTCCTGTCCTGCATTATTTATTTCTGGAAGCGACAGCTTGCTTTTAGGATCAAAGATAATGAAATATATGCAAAGTGCTTTCAGCGAAATAATGGAATTTAAAGTTATCAAAGATGCGGCTCATCACGTATTGGTAGACAAGCCTCTTGAGCTTGCAGAATTAATCAATATGGAGCTAAAAAAATGGAATTAATTTTTGGTGTATTACTGATTGCTCTTGGCGTTAGCCTTCCGATGTTTTATAAGTTTTGGCATAAGACCGTTATTCGAACCCTTGCCTCAAATTATCTGAAGATGCTTGGTCTTTTTGGTGTCATTATTGGCGGGATTTTCTTATATTTTGGAATTCCTGAAAATCCTATTTATTACCAACCATGGAATTACATCGTTATCTTAATTGGCATTTTGAGTATTTTCAGGGGCCTATTATTTTTATTTTTTAGTGATTGGGCCAAAACAATTGCATTAGATTATTTCAGAAAATTTATGATCTTTGGTACTCTTTTTCTCTTTGCAATAGGCACGGTTCTTCTTTTAGAAAGTGCAAGAGATAAAACCCCTTTTGATCCATTGGTTGGATGTGAAAGCAATGATGAGATTCAAGTTGTTTGCGGTTTTAAAAATCCTGAAGACCTAGTAATAATTCCAGATGGAAGTGGGCTCATCGTTTCCGAATACGGTGGACAAAAACCAATTCAAGAAGAAGGGGTAGGCAAAATTAGTTTGCTAAACCTTAAAACCTTGAAGAAAGAAAAAATCGATGTTTTATACAGTAGTAATGAATGGGGGGATGGGAAGTGCTTACGTAAAGACTCAGATCTGATCGGGCCCCATGGCATTGACCTCGTTAAACGTAAAGATGGTCAATATCAGTTAGCGGTTGTTTCTCATCTACCTGATGAGCGGATCGAAATGTATAAGCTTTTCAAAAAAGACCAGACTTGGAACCTTGAATGGAAGGGCTGTGTTTCAACAGAAAATAAATACTACTTGAATGATGTGAGTTTGACTGATTCAGGATCATTTTATGCAACGCATATGTTTCCTAGAAATTTTAGTATGGAGAAATGGATTCTTGCATATTATTTTAAATTTAATACGGGTTTTGTAATTAAATGGGAAAAGAAAAATGGATTTGCAGAGCTTAGATATACTTCAGGAGCTTACCCTAATGGCCTAAGCCATGATCCAGAAAAAAATTATTTGGCTGTAAATTATAATCTGGGTGATTCAACTTCATTATATGACCTAGAAAGTAAACAGCATTTAGCTACTTATAAAACTAACTCTCCTGATAACATTGTTCTCCAAGACAATGATTATTGGATTGTCTCTCATGATTCAAATATTTATGACTATGCCCGATGCGGCCTTAACGAAAACTGTACCCTGCCATGGTCAATTTCAATCCTAAATAGGAATACACTGGATCTAAAAAATAGAATCTCTTTTAAGAATACAAATATGGGTCCAGGGACAGTTGCTCTTATGGAAAATGAGAGAGTTTGGCTGGGTTCATTTAGATCTAATCGCCTTGGCTATATAACTCAATAGTCTTGAAAAAACTCTATTTCCCATCTCAGATATATGATTTTGAAAAATCATTATTTGCATCAGGCATTGATGAATTAGGTCTAATGAAGGATGCTGCAAATGCTGCAGCACAATGGATAATCAGTAATCTCAAACAGGAAAGCTTCATTATTCTTGTTGGTCCTGGCAATAATGGTGGTGACGGGATCTATATAGGTAAATATTTAATTGATCATGGTTATAAGGTTTATTTTTTAAAGGTTCTACAAGAAAAAACTAAATCCAACCTCACTATGGCTGCTGAAAAAGATATAGAAAATCACTTGATTGCATTGGTTGATCTGGATGATTTCAATAAACATGAAACTGTCATTGTGGATGCCATGCTTGGAATCGGTGGCAGAGAAACTATTTCGAATGAAATCAAATCAGTAAATAAAATAGCAAATACATTCGAACATAAGATTGCTATTGATGCCCCTACTGGCTTAAATGTATCAAGCGGTAAGGCATCAGAAGAAACTTTTCTAGCAACAAATACACTGACTTTTTTTGGATATAAAATTGGGCAAATTATTGATCCTGGAAAAAATTTCACTGGTAAAATGGTATTACTTAAATTAAATAAAAATATAGATGATGAAATGACAGAAGCCGCCAATTTATTTTCATTTGAAGATGTGAAAGACCTTTTACCAAAACGAAAGTTTGATTCTCATAAAGGCATGTTTGGAAAAATAGCTATCTTAGCAGGCGATGCAGGGTATGAGGGTGCTGGAATACTTGCAAGTGCAGGAGCTCTGTCTGTTGGAGCTGGACTTGTAAGGCTTTTAAGTCAAAAGAATGCTGTTACCCCTGCGCTGTCATATCTACCAGAACTTATGGTTTCTGGATCTGATAATCCACAAGATTTTAAAGACGATATTAAAAGTGCTGAAGTAATCGTTTGCGGTCCTGGATTTAAAGACAGCTATTGGTCAGAACAACTATTGTATATGGCAATTGAATCAGCAAAAGAAAACAATCAAACCTTGATCATGGATGCTGGGGCATTAAGGCTCTTATGCAATAAACCATTTCAAGATACAGACCTTCCTTCTAAATTAATCCTAACACCACATCCAGGTGAGGCAGCAGCTCTGTTAAACTTGTCCACTGAAGAAATTCAAGAAAACAGACTCTCTGCATCAACCAATCTAGCAACAAAATTTAAGGCATCAATTGTTCTCAAAGGCCATCAGACCGTTATTTCAAGTAATACTAATTATATTTGTGATGAGGGCTCTCCAGCCCTATCAATTCCCGGATCAGGAGACATTCTTGCGGGCATAATTGCAGGTCTAATTGGTAACAAGCTGGATTCATTAAGCGCAATTAAACTTGGTGTTGCTGTTCACGGAAGATCTGGCACCGAATACTCAAAAAATTTTGGCGATAGAGGTTTAGATGCTAAAACACTGATTGAGCTGATAAAAAAGAACATTAATTAGTTTTCCTATGAATATTTTGCTTGAGGATGAATCTGCTTCAATTGAACTTGGACGATTATTGTCAGATGCATTGCGATCCGCTGATGAAGAAAAATTTGAAATCCATTTAGAAGGTAACCTTGGAGCGGGCAAAACAACCATTGCACGCTCATTGATAAATGGTCTTGGCTGGCAGGGTAAAGTTAAAAGTCCAACCTACACAATTTATGAAGAATACCAAGTCAAAGATTTTCTTTGTAAACATATTGACCTATACAGAATTGATAATCAGGAAGATGTAGATATGTTAGATCTTGAGACGGTTTCTGAAAAAAAATTATTAATCTTGATTGAGTGGCCGGAGAATTTACCCAACAAAAGAAAATTTGATTTAAAAATTTCTATTGTGCATAAAAATGAATCGCGATTAGTTAAACTTTCAGGCACAGCTAGTAAAATAATAAAAACTGTTGAATCTAAGCATGCATAAAGTTGTCTTTTCACTTGTATTTTTTTTGTGTCTATTTACACCTCTTGGTGCAAACTCACTAAATTTTGAAAACATAAAAGAATTACCCAATGGTGATATAAGAATTTCATTCAAGCTTCAAAAAGTTGCCTTAATTAATGCCTATGCCCTAGATGACCCATCAAGAATTGTTATTGATGTTCGAGATACCAGGGTAAGTTCATTTTCAGAAGAAAATAACCTTGGGCCATTAAAGCTTGTAAGAGCATCGGATCAAAATAACCTCTCTCGGATTGTAATTGATCTTAAAGAGTCCGTTTATTGGAAAAAGCCATGGCAGATTAAATCTAAAGACCACGTCAAATTAATACTGGAAATTAAGCAATCGCAAAGAGTCAAAAAAAATACGCGCGATATTTTAATTGCAATTGATGCTGGCCATGGGGGAAAGGATCCTGGATCGGTTGGAACCAACATTCTTGAGAAAGACGTAACTTTGATGATTGCCAAAGAGCTTGAGAGAACTCTTAGGGATACCCAAGGTTATAAGCCGATTATGATTAGATCTACAGATGAATTTGTAAATTTAGATGATCGCTATCAAAAAGCAAGAGAATTAGGAGCAGATCTATTTGTTTCTATTCATGCCGATGGCTTTCGACTCTCAAGAGTAAAGGGGGCATCAGTGTATGTATGGTCTGAAGAAGCCTCCTCAATTACAGCAGAGAATTTGTCAAAAGCTAAACTTGTTGCAGATAGCTCAATAAAGTCAAAGGTTGGAAGGCTTGATTTCCAAGACTTTGATGAGGATGCTGCCAGAGCAATATACCAGCTAGCTTATGAGGCTAAAATTGAAAATAGTATAATTCTTGGTGAAAAGATATTAGAGCAATTACAAAGAGATCCTTTCACACACATGCATAAACCAAATGTTGAATTTGCTGACTTTAGAGTTTTAAAATCAATAGATATCCCATCTGTTTTAGTTGAGTCTGGATTCATAACCAACCCTGACGATTCTAGAAGATTGTCAAAAAAACCTGGCAGAAGAATGATTGCAAGAAGTATATTTCTTGGAATTCATGAATATTTCAAAGTTAAACCAAAACCTAATACCATTATGGATCCCTTACCCGAATTCTTGACATATACCATCCAAAAAGGAGATGTTATTTCTGAAATTGCAATTCGTTTTGGGGTAACCGTCAACGAAGTGATTAAGTGGAATGAATTAGATCCATCTAGTATATTTCCGGGTCAAAAAATTAAAATCTATATCTGATGAAGTGGACAAATAACAAAACAATTTTGATAACGGGTGCTACGAACGGTATTGGCAAAGCTGCCGCAATAAAGTTTGCCGAATCAGCAAAATCAATTGCTTTTACCTATCGCAATGAAGAGCTGGCTGAAGATTTAAAAAATGAAATGCAAAAAATTAACCCAAATCTTTCAATCAATAGTTTCGTTTGTGATTTTTCTGTGCAAGACTCTATTCGAGAATGTGCTGATAAAATTAAAAATGACCTTAAAGCAATAGATTTGCTTATTAATAATGCGGGAGTGGTGAATACCGAATACAGTGAAACCATTGATGGAATTGAAAACACATTTGCAGTTAATCATTTGGGATACTTTCTTTTTACAAACCTATTGCTAGATCTTGTTAAAAAGGAAAGTGAATCAAGAATCATCAATGTTTCTTCAGCAGCACATCATTTTGTAAAAGGAATGCAGTGGGATGACATAAATTATAAAGATGACTTTAAAATGGGGCTAAAAGCTTATGGTCAATCAAAACTTGGGAATATTCTTTTTACAAAACAATTAGCAAAAAAACTTCAAAAAGATGGTGTTACTGTCAATGCTATTCATCCAGGCGGAGTTAATACCTCATTGGGCAATCAAAATAATTCACTCTTAGGAAGAGTATTGAAAATAATTTTAAAGCCATTTTTTAGATCACCTCTCAAAGGTGCAAATACAATCATTTATCTGGCTGAGATAGACTGTCTCAGTATTACTGGAGCTTACTGGGTGGATGGAAGAGTTGCCAAAACATCACACTACTCAAAGAATGAAGCTGAAGCAGAAAAATTGTGGAGGCTATCTGAAAAACTTGTTAATCAAGAATTTGAAATCTAACTAAAAGTTCAAAGGGTCAATTTCCACTTTCCATCTCACGCTACTTGATTTTGCTAATTGACCAATTCTTTTTTCCAATTGATTTACAGCATTATGGAGTACCGTTCTTTTATTAGCTTGCAAAAGAACATAATGAAAATATCGTCCTCTGACTTTAAATATCGATGCAGGCATTGGTCCATAAAAATCACATCCTGGTAATTCAAAATTTTTTAAAATAGCTTCTAAAAAGTTAATATTTTTTTGAATCACAGTTGATGAAGATTTTAAGAGAGCTTGATAAGCGTAAGGCGGTTGGCTCTGCTTTTTTCTTTCTGTTAATAGATCCATAGCAAACGGCATATATGTTCCCGATTTAAGTTTCTTTAAGAAAGGGTGATCAGGATACCTGGTCTGAACTAGGACTACTGCTTCAGTATCCAACCTCCCTGCTCTCCCACTAACTTGAATTAATTGTTGACCAAGATCTTCTAGTGCTGATGGATTAATACTAGTTAACCCTGAGTCAATATTCATGACGATTACTGTTTTTAATTTCTTAAAATCGTGTCCTTTGATGAGCATTTGAGTGCCAACTATTACGCCCTGATTGGCATCATTAATGTTTTTTAATAGCTCAGTTAAAGCACCCTTTTTTTTAGTTGTATCACTGTCAAACCTATAAACCTCGCCCCTATCAATCGGGGTATTGTCTTGTAAGTATTTCGATATACTCTCAGTGGCATAGCCTACTCCTCCAAGCTCACTATTCCCACAATCCGGGCATTGCTCAGGTATTCCATATGCAGAATCACATCTGTGGCATATCAATCGATTTTTCTCATGATGGAATACCATGTTAGTTTCACAATTATTACATCTCGCAACCCAGTCACATTCACTGCATCGATATTCAGGTGCAAATCCTCGCCGATTAATAAATACCATACTTAGTACTTGGCTCGCATAATCATCTAAGATGGCTTTTTGGCCAATCTCAGAAATCCCGCCCTTTAAATTATTTGCATTGATGTCTACAAAAGTTAATTTAGGTGGCGATGATTGATTAAACCTTTCAAGTAAATCTGTTTTTTTAAATTTCTTATCTTCAACCTGACGCAAGATACTCAAAGATGGGGTAGCAGAGCCTAAAATTATTGGTATCTTTAGATCGCTAGCTCTTTTGATTGCTACATCACGAGCTGAATAACTAAGGCCCTCAACTTGTTTATAAGAATGATCATGCTCTTCATCAACAATAATTAGACCAAGGTTTTTTAGTGGCATTAAAACAGAAGATCGAGTTCCAATAATAATTTTTTTATTACCATTTCTAGCATCCCTCCAAACCTTCCATCTATTTAAGTTGGTAATTCCAGAATGGTAGTAAGCTACCGACTCTGCAAAAATTTTCTTTAACCTCTTTACCATTTGCGGAGCTAGAGAAATTTCAGGAATAAGCATTAATACAGATTGGTTGGTCTTAAGTTGTTCTTGAATTAATTTAATGTAGATCTCAGTTTTGCCAGAACCCGTCACACCATACAGAAGACAGGGATCAAAACCTTTTAATTGTTTTAAAGCTAAAAATGCTTTTTCTTGATGTAAGGTTAAATCTAAATTAAAGTCTGGCACTGCCTCACTTACTAAATCTTTGTTTTGGAGTTCAACTGCGTTAGCTTTTCTTAGGTAGGGAGGCATAAAGTTATCGATGACTTGCCCAATTGGAAAGTGATAATAGTCTGATATCCAATGTAGCAATGCCAATTCATTGGTATTAAAAATTACAAAGTCATCAAAAACCTTTTTAATTTTTAAGGTCTTAAATGCAGGCTTATCAACATTTTTTATTACAACACCAATTCTTTCTCTATTGGAGAAGTCAACTAATACTCTAAATCCAATCTCTAGCCTAATATCTGACGAATAAGTAAATGTTCTTTGAACAGCAAGTGGTAAAGAGATGTTATAAAAAAATTTACTCATTTATCTTTGTAAAGCCATCAGGTTTTGATATAGTGCTCATCCTTAGAAACTAATTTTATTATGAAAGCAGATATACATCCTGAATACAGAGAAGTTTTATTCCATGATTCTGGTGCTGATAAGTACTTTCTCATACCTTCAACATTAGAAACTAGTGAAACAAGGGAGTATGAAGGCAAAACTTATCCTTATTATCCTCTTGATATTTCATCTGCATCTCATCCTTTTTACACAGGCACTCAAAGGATTGTTGATACCGGCGGTCGTGTTCAAAGATTTGAAAAAAGGTTTGGAAAGAAATAAATTTTCTAACCAACCCCTGAGCTACCAAATCCCTTTACTCCTCTTTTTGATTCTTTAAATGCATCAACGATGTTAAATTTTGCTTGAATTACAGGAACTATAAGCATTTGTGCTATCCTATCCCCAGAGTTAATCTCAAAGTCTTTATCAGATCTATTCCAGGCTGGTACCTTTAGCTCACCTTGATAATCAGAGTCAATCAAGCCCACTAGGTTTCCTAAAACAAGCCCGTGTTTGAATCCTAACCCTGATCTCGGTATTACGATCGCTGCCAAGCATGGGTCATTAATATGCATTGCAAATCCTAAAGGAATTAAAAAAGTCTCATTAGATTTTATTTTAATGGGTTCATTGAGGCACGCTCTTAGATCCATACCTGCTGATCCTTCGGTAGCATATTCAGGTAAAGCAATTTCGGTTCCAAGTCTGGGGTCAATAATTTTTATTTCAATTTCCATAATTATTTGTTTGGTTTTCTAAAATTAATCAGTTTATTTTGATGTTTCCTTAGTTTATCCCATGAATACACAATTTTTATTTGTGCCAGCGTGCAAGTAGGAAATTTATCTATCGTCTGATTTACTAGCAGCTCAGTCATTAAGTGCATGGAGGGATTGTGGCCAACAATCATTACAGACGCAGTTTCTAAATTGATTTGAGAAAGAATCTCTATTAAATTCCCAACGCTTGAGTGATAAATACTATCAAGAAATTTATGATCTAATGCAAAGTTAGAAATGCTTTGGATAATATCAAACGTTTCTTTTGTTCGAGCGCTTGGGCTACATAGTACATGATCTATTTTGAGCTTTTTTTCAAAAAATGATTCTCCAAGATCCACGGCGTTTCTCCTGCCACGATTATTTAATGGTCTATCAAAATCACTAAGATGATTGCTTGCCCAAGATGACTTAGCATGACGTAATAAAAATAATTGATTCACTTAGTTATTCTATCTTGCTTATAACCCCTTCGTACTTTAAAATCGCTTGCCTATGAGTAAAGTATGTCAAGTAACAGGCAAAATGCCTCAGTCCGGAAATCATGTTTCACACGCTAATAATCGCGTGAAAAGAAAGTTTATGCCTAATTTACATACCCACAGATTCTGGGTTGATTCTGAAAATAGATTTGTTTCCTTAAAAGTATCTGCCAAGGGTATGAGGATTATTGATAAGAAAGGTATCAGTGCCGTTCTTAAAGATATCCGAGCCAGAGGCGAAAAAGTTTAATTAATAAACTACTGCTTCATTAAAATCTTTAGGCCCTCCGAGCATCTCTCTATCACTTCTTGGTTGAGTTCCATCTGGGTTTGTAATTCCTAGCTCTATACCAACTTCTGCTGCAATAAGTGTTTTGCCACTATGCTGCATTTTATTTTCCTGATCGTAAAACGCTCTAATGACTTTTCCTGCAAAAGCTTGGGAAGCGGCTCCCTTTAGAAATTCAGCATATTGTTCATCCATATTTTTACTAACTTTTTCAGTTTTTTCATCCAGAACAATAC
>QOPE01000008.1 GCA_003331565.1 SAR86 cluster bacterium
ATTACCATATAGAAAATAGCTCTTATGATTGATTTTAGATTTCTGAATAAATTTTATATAGCTTGTTTCCACTAATTTCTTACCTTCATAATCAATTCGTCAATCAGCTGATTCATGAGCTCATAAGAGATTTGATTGACAGCATTATTTTGAGCTATCGGATTAAACTCATTTACATAAACATTATCTTTTACATTTATGTTTTGAATTTTATTTTCATTACCCAGCCTGTATGACAAGTCATAGTAAATCTCCAGATTAGTTGGCCTTGCACCAATACCAGAAAAAAATGGTTTCTCGTAATATTTCAGATCCAAAATATCAATTCTTTGTTCTGTTTTTATTTCATGAAAAAATCTTTTATGAACTAATTCTGCAAAACGAATATCAACATCATTTGCAATGAAGATACTTTTAGACTGAATAGGTTGATAACCGTTATTACAAGAGTAAATTAATAAGACTAATGGTATGAAAATCGATTTTTTATTCAGTAACATCAAAAAGATCCTTAAATCCTGAAGGATCATGTCTTCCAACTACAAGGTTTTCAAGAGTCCCATAACCCTCTGAATCATTCATTGTGGCTTTAATTATTTGATGTATGTGAAAGAACGAGTAATCTTCAGGGTTAATTTCATTCAGATCCCAAACTTCATAGCCTACAGCTTCTTCACCTTTCCAGAAACCGTGACCCCATTCTGGATGTTGATAACCAATACCTTTGCAGTGAAATCTAGGCCCACAGGCTTTTGCATTGATCTCAATTTTTTTATCTCCATCTTGAGCTGAAATCTGAGCGCCGCTTGACCATCTTGTTCCTTTTATCCAATCAACTTTATGTGAAATATTATTAAGAGGCTTAATGACTTCATTATTCGAAATCTCAACTAAATCTGCAGAGAGCTGCGTAGAATTTCCATCATGATCTTCAAAAGTTCCAAAATGAGTGAAAGTATCTCCAAAATTTATTGGAATCCAGCACCAATATACTCCTGGCTCAGCATTAAGTTTTCCAGGAGCACCAATCTCAGGTTCTCCTACTGGTCTAACACCCCAAGATTTATCTCTAGTTCCATATTCTTTTGTAAGATCTAGGTTTCCAAACTCTGTTTCAATGCTTCCATCCCATTTACCAAACTGAGTGAATCTGCATGTTTCAAGTATTTTCCTCGTTCCTTCAATCATCAAAGATTTTGGTTCAAGATGGGGCTCTGTAACAGCATTAAAAATTAAATCACAGCTGATTTTTTTTTCAGGATCTTTTAAGCTGAATCTAATCTTTTGCATGGGCTCTAATATTTCAAGGGAGATTGGTCCAATATTTATAGGATATCTTGCTGGATTCATTCTTGCAGAAGCATGATACGAGTACTGTTTTCCTGCAGTTGAGATGCTGAAATGTGCATCCATAATGTGTCTGTTAGGGTAAAAGCCAACACCGATTTCAAAAAGAAAGTCTTTTTCTTCGCTAAACCCATTAAACCAATATCTATCGTAATGATTGCGATCAGATGAAGACGGGACGGCTAAGGTTTCAGCTGTTTGATGTATTGGAAAATCGTCAAAGGATGTTATTAATGCCATTAGATTACAAAATTAATTAGTTTTTCTTTAACATAAATCACCTTCTTGATATTGTCTAGCTGTATGTGCTTTGAAACATTTTCATTAGAAAGCGCAATACTTTTGATTTGCTCTTCTGTTAGGGTTTTTTCGATTTTCTCTTTCCCACGAACTTTACCATTTACTTGAATAATTAATTCAAAGTTATCATCGAGAATCAAATTCTCTTTGAATTCAGGCCAACTTGTTTCAAATAAACTTTTATCTTTAGAGGAATTAAATTTGGACCATAACTCTAAAGTTACATGAGGTGCTATTGGGGATAATATCTTAAGTGAAAACTCAATTGCTTCATTAAGGCAGTATTTTTGTGATTCTGAAGCATCCTCTATTTTAAATGACTCTGGGATTGCATTAATTAACTCCATTACCGCTGCAATCACAGTATTAAAAGAATTTCTTTCTTCGTAATCTTTTAATACTTTTTTAAGCGTTTGATGAGATTTTCTTCTTAATGTTTCTTCATCTTTATTAAATGCAGATGGCTCTTCAATATTATTAGATCTGCCCTCAACTAAGGTCCAGAATCTCTTAATAAATCTGTAAGAACCTTCAATTGCATTTTCTGACCATTCAAGAGTCTGTTCTGGAGGAGATGTAAACATCATATATAAACGCACGGTATCAGCTCCATATTTGTCAATCATCTCTTTTGGGTCCACGCCGTTAAGTTTTGATTTACTCATTTTTGACATACCATCTTTAAAAACTTTGTTTCCTGAATTATCAAGAAGCTCACCATTTTTGTCGTCGAGTGAGTCTTTATTCAGCCAAGTTTTATTTCCTGCTTCATCTAGCACATAAAAAGCATCTGCCAAAACCATGCCTTGAGTTAGAAGTTTAGTGAAAGGTTCTTCGTTATGGATTAGCTTATTCTCATGCATTAGGATATTGAAGAACCTTGCATACAAAAGGTGGAGGATTGCATGCTCTATACCTCCGACATATTGATCTACCGGAAGCCAATTGCTAGCTTCTTTGCTGATCATTTCTTTGTCGCTAATACCTGCAAACCTAGCAAAATACCAAGAGCTTTCAAAAAACGTATCAAAGGTATCAGTCTCACGAGTAGCATCTTTAGAGCATTTTGGGCATTTAACAGCCATCCAATCAGAAAAGGTTGAAAGGTTTAGACCTTTTGAGGAAATATTATCAATTTCAGGCAGTTCAACCGGAAGATCTGTTTCTGGAACTTTTACAGGGCCACAATCATCGCAATGAATTATCGGAATAGGGCAACCCCAATATCTTTGCCTAGAAATTCCCCAATCTCTCAGTCTAAAATTTGTTTTGACTTCAGCATCATTAGTTTTAACAAGCTCTTTAGTTATCGAATCAAAAGCATCATCAAAATCTAAGCCATTAAATTGTTTCGAATTAATAAGAATACCTTTGTCTTCTAATGCACCATCACTAACTCCATTATCTTGATCGGACTCAATAACTTGTTTGATAGAAATACTATATTTTTTTGCAAACTCCCAATCCCTTTGATCATGTCCTGGAACACACATTACTGCTCCAGTGCCATAGTCCATTAAAATAAAATTTGCTATCCAAATTGGAATGTCTTCCCTCGTAAAAGGATGAATTGCCTTTAGCCCAGTATCCATTCCTAGTTTTTCTTGAGTTGCAATTGCTGCCTCTGATGTCGTTATATTTTTATTATTCTTAATAAAATCATGAATTTTTGGATTTGATTCAATCAATGAGATCGCTAAGGGATGATCCATAGCCACAGCACAATATGTTGCACCAAAAATCGTATCAGGCCTTGTTGTAAAAACTCTTAAAGCATCATTATGATCTTTAATCTGAAAATTGAATTCTAATCCCTTGGATTTTCCAATCCAATTTTCCTGCATCAGCTTTACTTGGTTAGGCCAGCCATCAAGCTCTTGGATATTCTCCAAAAGCTTATCTGCATAATCAGTTATCTTTATAAAATACTGATCTATTTTCTTTTTTTCTATTGTTGCTCCAGACCTCCATCCCTTACCATCAATCACTTGTTCATTTGCCAAAACTGTTTCATCAACGGGGTCCCAATTTACTTCTGATTCCTTTTTATAAATCAGTCCTTGGTCAAAGAGTTTATTGAAAAAAGATTGTTCCCACTTATAGTAGTCAGGTGAAGAGGTAGCAAATTCTCTGTTCCAGTCGTAACTGAACCCCAAACTTTTAAGCTGCCCCCGCATAGCGTCAATATTTTGAATCGTCCATTCCTTTGGGGAAACATCATTTTCAATTGCAGCATTCTCGGCTGGCAAACCAAATGAATCCCAACCCATAGGCTGAAGGACATTGAAACCTTGCATGCGCTTAAACCTGGAGATCACATCCCCAATCGTATAATTTCTAACATGACCCATATGCAATTTTCCTGACGGATATGGAAACATTGAAAGACAATAGTATTTAGGTTTTTTACTTTCTTTTGCTGCAAAACTATCCTTTTCATCCCAAAAAGATTGGGCGGCTTTTTCTACTACTTTGGGATTATATGCTTCAGTCATTTTCAAACTGCTTCATAAAATTATCTTCAAGATAATTAATATTGTGTTTGTTGTCTTGGAATGTTTGATCATTCATTAATGCAAGATGAAGAGAATGATTAGTTTTAATACCCTCTACAAAAAACTCATCCAGTGCATTTTTCATTCTTTTGATACACGATTTACGTTTATTTGTTGCAGTAATTATCTTTGCAAGCAAAGAATCATAATATGGCGGCACTGTGTAGCCAGAGTATATATGCGAATCAAATCTTATCCCAAAACCTCCCGGAGGATGCATTTTTGTTATCTTGCCTGGTGATGGAATAAATGTGACAGGATCTTCTGCATTAATCCTGCACTCCATTGCATGACCTTTAAAAGTGATTCGGTTTTGATCAAGGACAAAATCCATGCCCAGTGCTACTTTTAGCTGAGCTTTAACAAGATCAAACATAGTTATCATTTCAGTTACTGGATGTTCAACCTGAATTCTTGTATTCATTTCTATAAAGAAAAACTCTTCATCCTTATAAAGAAACTCAATAGTGCCTGCGCCTTCATATTTTATTGATTCACATAAATTCACGCATGCTGTTAATACTTTTTGTGTTTCACCTTCATCAATATCCACAGCTGGCGCTTCTTCAATAATTTTTTGATGTCTTCTTTGCAGACTGCAATCTCTTGTTCCTAGATGGATCGCTTTACCTTTCCCATCACCAAAAATTTGAACTTCAATATGCCTAGGATTTTCAATATATTTTTCTAGGTATAAAGTCTCATTTCCAAAAGCATTTTTTGCTTCTTGCTGAGTAATCGAAATGCCTGAGATTAACTCATTAATATCATTAGCAACTCTCATTCCTCTTCCTCCACCACCGGCAGTTGCTTTGATCATTATAGGAAACCCTATTTTCGTAGCTATTTTTTCCAATTCACCCTTATTCTCTGGAAGTTTGTCTTTGTAGCCTGGAACTGTTGGAATTCCAGATTTTTCAGCTATTGTTTTAGCAGTAATCTTATCTCCCATTTTTTTAATGACCGCAGAGGAAGGCCCTATGAATTTAAAACCACTCCCTTCACATTTTTCGGCAAATTCATAATCTTCGGCGAGGAATCCATATCCAGGATAAATCGCATCTGAGCCAGTCACTTCAGCTGCAGAAAGTATGCCTGGGACATATAGATAACTTTCAAGCGGATTGGAAGGACCTATACAAACTGTTTCGTCGGCAAATCTTAAATGTTTGAGCTCTTGATCTCCGCTAGAGTAGACACCAACTGTTTTCAGGCCAACTTCTTTACATGCTCTAAGAGCACGCAATGCTATTTCTCCTCTATTGGCAATTAAAACTTTTTTTGTCATTTAACTAACCGTAATAAGATTTTGATCGAATTCTACAGGTGTTCCATCTTCTACGTTAATAGATTTAATTGTTCCAGAAAAATCTGATTTGATTTCATTCATCATTTTCATTGCTTCAACAATACAAACAACTTGACCTTTTTCAACATGATCACCAACTTCAACAAACGGAGGCTTATCAGGCGCTGGTTTTCTATAAAAAGTTCCAACAATTGGGGATTTAATGTGATTTCCTGAATTATTTAAATCATCAATATGAATCTCTTCGGTAGTTGTTTTTACTGCTTGAGTCGCCTGATTTGAAGTGAGATATTCATCTGTTGGCGAACTTATGCCACCTCTTGCAATCCTCACCGATTCTTCACCTTCTTTAACCTCAATTTCCCTGAGGTCTGAAGCTTGAAGCATTTCAATTAACTTCTTAATTTTTCTAATATCCATTAGCTACTCCTAAATTTTTTGATTGCTTTATTAACTGCGTCCTCATATCCGCTTATTCCTTTTCCTGAAATTTGTTCAATAGCTATATCCTCAAAAAAAGAATTATGCCTAAACGGTTCCCTGCTTTTAATATCAGTTATATGGACTTCATAGAATGGAATTTCAACAGCAAGAATCGCATCTCGGATAGCAATACTTGTATGGGTAAAAGCTGCTGGATTAATTATGATGACTTCAATATTCTCAACACTAGCACCATGTATTTCATTGATAATTTTTTCTTCTGAGTTTGATTGGAAGCAATGCAGTTCACAATCCTGATCCTCTGCTATTGAACGCAGTTTAGACTCAAGTTCTTTGAGACTTAAATCACCATATTTTTGAGTCTCTCTTGAACCGAGAAGATTAAGGTTTGGACCGTTAATAAGTAAAATTTTCATCACTTTTATAGATTTTTGGAGATTTTAGCAGATTTTTACGTATTTTATAGAAAAATAACCGTAGACTTTATTGGGTAGCAATAAGTATTTTCTTTACAACCTTGATATTCAACATTCATCGAAACTTTTTGATTGTCTAATCTACTTAATAGAGACTCAACATCATATTCGATTTCAACTTTATTATAAATCACTTTTTTTATACCCAAGAAAGGATCATCTTTAACAATCCATTTTATTTTATCAATGTTGATTGGTGAGATTTTATGATCTGATATTAAAGCAAAGGAATCCTTATACATATAATATCCTGGCTCAATTTCCCATATTAATTTTAAAGTATTATTATTTATCAAATAGTTAAATTTAAATGCTTGTTCAGGTGGAATAACCCTTTCATCACCTAAAATGGACTGAATTTTTTCAGTAGCGAAGGCGCTTAATGAAATAAGCATTAAGATAAAAAAAGTGTACTTATTAGATATTTTTTGCATAGCTTAATCCTCAAATGATAGAAAAAAATCAAAGCATTTGCATCATTGGTGCCGGAAGTACTGGTATAGCAGCATGTAAGAATTTTCATCAAGCAGGTTTAGATTTTATTTGTTACGAAGCAAGCGATCAGATTGGTGGGAATTGGGTCTACAAAAATAAGAACCAAATGTCATCCGCTTACAAATCACTGCATATCAATACTTCCAGAGAAAAAATGGAATACTCAGATTTCCCAATGCCTGATTCTTTTCCAGACTTTCCTCATCACAGCGATATTGCTAAATATTTCAATGATTACGTAGATCACTTTGGCTTTAGAGATAAAATTAAATTCAATACATCTGTAGTTTCAGCAATTCTACTAGAGGATGAGTCATGGCAAATATCTACTAGCGACGGCGTCACATATATTTATGATAATTTGGTAGTTGCAAACGGGCATCATTGGGATCCCAGATACCCTAATCCAGATTTTAAAGGTAAATATTCTGGAGAAACCATGCACTCCCATCATTACTTAGAGCCTCATGACCCAGTTGACTGTATGGGAAAAAATATTGTGATTGTTGGTGCTGGAAATTCTGCGATGGATATCGCGTGTGAACTTAGTAGAAAAAATACTGCAAATAAAGTTTTCCTTGCCGTTCGCAGCCCCGTTTGGATAACGCCTAAATATTTTGGCTCAACACCCTTAGATAGTTTTCAAAGACATCCATCAATAAAAGCAAATATTTTTCAAAAAGCATTCGAAAAGATTTTTGGTTTTTTAGCTGACTTTATTCTTACACGCAGAGTTATTAAGTATATTGGTAGACCAGAAGATATTGGATTGCCAAAACCTTCTCATAAATTTACACAGGCTCACCCCACAATATCAAGCGAGATTCAGCTTAGAATCGGATCAGGCGACCTAATAATAAAACCAAACATAGATAATTTTAATAATAAAATAGTTACATTTGATGATGGATCAAAGGAAGAAATTGACGTTATCATTTATGCCACCGGATATAAGATTTCTTTTCCATTTTTTAGCGATTCTTTTTTAAAAGTAAAGAACAACGATATTGCTTTATATAAAAGAATATTTCATCCTCAATATTCATCACTTTTTTTTCTAGGTTTGGTGCAGCCGTTATGCGCAATGATGCCAATCGCAGATGAGCAATCTAAACTACTTACCAGTTATCTAAAAAACACATACAAATTGCCTTCACAAGTGATGATGGAGCAAGATGCTGAATCCATTCACAATGAGATGAAGGATTACTATGTGGATTCACCTCGTCACACAATACAAATTAACTGTTTAACCTACACGGATGATCTGAGAGACGAGTTAAAATTAGGTAGTAGGAGGTTGTAGTGCTAGCTAATTTTTTTATAGCGTTATTTCTAGCTATACCTGAACCTATTTTAAGAATTATATTCTTCTACAAAAGAAGGATTATTATTGATAATCAGCGCCTAAATTTTCAGTCCCAAGTTTTTTTAAGTTTTATTGAAAAATCTTTGAAAGCATTGGGAGATGATCCCGTAAAGATAAGAACAGAAAGGGAAAAAAATAATTTAAAAAATCTTTCTGCAAAACCACTAATAAAAGTATCAACTCAAGATCATAATCTTGTCATAGATGGTCATGAATTAATCCTCAGAGAATACATTCCTGAATCTATTAAAAGCAAAAACTCAATGCTTTATTTTCATGGCGGAGGCTATGTGATAGGTAGTATAAATACTCACCATACCTGGGTGGAATATTTTGCATCTAAGTTGCAGATGAAAATTTATTCCCTAAATTATAGATTGGCACCCGAATATCCATTCCCGAGCGCACTTGAGGATGCAAATTTTGCTTTTGAATGGATAATGAAGAAGTACAATTGTGAGGCTAAAAATATAATATTATGCGGTGATAGTGCTGGGGCTCATCTCGCAGCTTCTCTATCTAACTACAGATTAGATAATCAATACAAAAGCAGCAAAACACAACTATTAATTTATCCAATGATAGATCCAAGCTGTAATTCGAAATCACAAGATCTTTTTGCTAATGGTTTCCTATTAACTAAAGAATCAATGTACAGATTTTGGTCTCTATTTAGAGGAAATATCAGTGATGATGAAAATCCATATTTCAACTTAATGCATCAAGAAGACCTTTCAAATTCTCTAGACACTCTTATAATTACAGCCGGATTTGACCCATTGAGGGATGAGGCAGAAGTTTATGCCAAAAAACTTAATCGATCAGGAGCTCGAGTTAGACAATTGCACTACCCAGATTTATTTCACGGATTTGTAAATTTAACTGGATTAAAGGCATGCAAGACTGCCGTTGACGATATGATTGATGAAATGAGAAATTTTTATGAATAAATTACTTTCAGTTTCTAGCTTAGACGTTAAGTTTAATCTTAGAGATTCAGTTTTTCATGCTGTTAAAAATGCTTCGTTTGAAATATCAGAAAATGAAATTGTTGGTCTTGTCGGAGAATCTGGATCAGGTAAATCAGTAACTGCCATGTCACTTATGAGGTTACTGCCTGAGCCTAAGGCAGAGTTTGGAGCAAACTCAAAGATATCCTTTAGAGATAATGATGTTTTATCTCTCCCTGCTAACCAACTTCGACTAACAAGAGGCAGTGAAATAAGCATGATATTTCAAGAACCTATGACTTCTTTAAACCCCTTTCATAAAGTTGGAAAGCAGATACAGGAATCAATTCGTTTGCATCAAAAATTAACAAAAGAAGAATCAAAAAATGAAGCCATTAACTTAATGAAACTTGTTGAGATTCCAGATTCGAAGAACAGATATCATTCATACCCATACGAATTATCCGGAGGTCAAAGGCAAAGGATTATGATTGCAATTGCCCTAGCTAATAAACCAAAATTGCTCATTGCGGATGAACCAACTACCGCTCTCGACGTAACTATTCAAGCTCAGATACTGGACCTAATCTCAAAATTAAGAAATGAGCTTGGCATGGCGGTTTTATTTATCACTCATGATCTTGGGCTGATTGAATCTTTTTCAGAAAGGGTAATTGTGATGAAGGAGGGCGAAATTGTAGAACAAGGCCAAACAAAAGAAATTTTTTCAAATCCAAAACATGCCTATACAAAAAAGCTTTTAGCCTCAGAGCCCAAACCACTAGAGAGTACTCAGAAAGATAAATCTGTATCACTTGAAGTTAAGTCTTTGTCAGTAAGATTTAATCTTAAAAATAATTATTTTATGGCACGCAAGCAATTTACAGCAGTTGATGATGTAACTTTCAAGATCAATACAAATTCTACTGTTGGATTAGTCGGCGAATCTGGTTCGGGCAAGTCTACATTGGGTAAAGCAATTGCTGGATTATTAAATTACGAGGGTGAAATATTATTTGATGGAAAAAATCTTGCAAAGATTTCTGGTTCTGAAAGACAAAGAATTAAAAAAGATATTCAGATTATTTTCCAAGATCCTTTCGGCTCATTATCTCCTAGAATGACCGTGGGCGAGATTATTGGTGAAGGCCTAGATGTACATTTTGATTTAAAGAAAAATGAAAAGGTATCGCTAATAAAAGATTCAATGGAGGATGTTGGGTTAAATCCAGAGCATATGTTCAAGTATCCTCATGAATTTTCAGGAGGACAACGCCAAAGAATTGCTATTGCTAGGTCGATCATTTTAAAACCTAACTTACTTATACTTGATGAGCCAACTTCTGCACTTGATCGATCCATACAGATTCAAGTCTTGGAGCTGCTAAAAGATCTTCAGAAGAAACTTAAATTAACCTATTTATTTATTAGCCATGATCTTAAAGTTATCAGATCAATCTCAGATCATATTTTTGTTATGCAAAATGGGAAAATTATAGAAACCGGGCCATCAAAAGTTGTATTTGAAGATCCCAAAAATCAATATACAGTAGACTTGTTAAAAGCAGCATTAAAGTATTCCTCTGGTTAAATATGACTAAAAGAAAACATTCAAGCAAATTAGTAGATGGCCCATTACAGGCCGCTTCAAGATCAATGCTAAGAGGTGTTGGGTTTTCTTCAGAGGATTTCAAAAAACCATTAGTAGGAGTTGCTTCCACCTGGTCAAAAGTTACGCCATGCAACATGCATATTAACGATTTAGCTGAGATTGTTGAGCAATCAATTGATGAATCAAACTGTAAAGCAGTCTTATTTAATACCATTACAGTATCTGATGGTATTTCGATGGGAACTGAGGGCATGAAATACTCATTAGTCTCAAGGGAGGTGATAGCTGATTCAATAGAAACGGTTGTTGGTTGTCTTGGTTATGATGGCCTAGTTGCAATCGGTGGATGTGATAAAAATATGCCAGGAGCCCTGATTGGGATGGCAAGATTAAATAGACCATCTCTTTTTATCTACGGCGGATCTATCAAGCCCAGTCATGAAAATACAGATTATGTAACTGTCTGTGAGAAGACTGGAGAGTACGCAAAAGGAGATATTTCTGAAAACGAACTCATTAGAATTGAAGAAATTTCTGTTAAAGGCCCAGGCTCATGCGGAGGCATGTACACAGCTAATACGATGGCTTCAGCCATTGAAACTCTTGGAATGAGTCTTCCAGGCAGCAGTAGTCAAGATGCCATTTCTAATAATAAAAAACAAGATTGCAAAGAGGCAGGTGCAGCGATAGAACATTTAATCGAATTAGATTTAAAGCCTTCAGATATTATGACCAAAGAAGCTTTTGAAAATGCCATAACTGCGGTTATTGCTCTTGGTGGATCTACAAATGCAGTGCTGCATCTTTTGGCAATGGCAGATGCAATTGGAGTTGATTTGCATTTAGATGATTTCTCTAGGATTGGTGAAAATGTTCCCGTTATTGCTGATATCAAACCATTTGGCAATCATTTTATGTCTGAGCTGAATGAGCAAGGTGGAATTTCGCCCGTTTTAAAAATGTTACTGGATAAAAATTTACTCCACGGGGATTGTTTAACGGTAACAGGAAAAACGCTTGCTGAAAATCTTGAAGATATCAGTCCTTATAATTCCAGTCAGGGCATTATTAAGTCTCTTGAAGATCCAATAAAAGGAAGTAGTCATCTGAGAATTCTTTACGGTAACTTAGCACCTGAAGGAGCAGTTGCTAAGATCACGGGCCAAGAAGGAACTATTTTTGAAGGGAAGGCAAGAGTTTTCAACTCTGAAGAGGAGGGTAATCAAGCAATCCTTAACAAGGAAATAAAAGCAGGAGATGTTGTGGTGATCCGTTATGAGGGTCCAAAAGGTGGTCCCGGTATGAGAGAAATGCTAAAACCGACTTCAGCCATAATGGGACAAGGTCTTGGTGATAAAGTAGCATTTATTACTGATGGAAGGTTTTCAGGTGGGACTCATGGGTTTGTTGTAGGTCATATTTCTCCAGAAGCAGAAGCTGGAGGACCAATTGCATTAATTGAAGATGATGATCTTATTAGAATTGATGCTGAATCAAATGAGCTAATCCTTTTGGTGGATGAGGAAATTTTGCAAGAAAGAAAAAGAAATTTGAAAAATATCAATACGTCCCCAAAAAAGGGAGTACTGGCTAAATACAAACATTTAGTTGGCAGCGCATCTAAAGGAGCTGTCACTGATTCATATGATCAATAGAAAATACCCAAGCACAAGGCTTAGAAGACTTCGACAATCTAAAACAACAAGAGATTTAGTTGCCGAAAATACTGTTTCCAGTAACGATCTAATTGAGCCAATGTTCTTAGTAAACTCTAAATCAGATGCAGGCCCTGTAAACTCGATGCCCGGTGTTGAGAGGTTTGAAAAAGATCAGCTTTTTAGAGAAATTGAGGAAAGTATTAAACATGGCATCAGGGCGTTTGCTATTTTTCCAGTTGTACCAAGTGATTTGAAGGATGAAAGCGGCTCATATGCTTTATCAGCAGACAATTTTCTGATTAATTTTCTTAGAGAGTTTAGTGAAAGATATCCTGATGTAATTTCAATTGCAGATGTTGCGCTGGATCCATATACATCTCACGGGCATGATGGAATATTGGCCAATGACATTGTTCTAAATGATGAAACCAATGAGCTCTTAGGAAAGCAGGCTGTATTTCTTGCAGATGCTGGCGCTAGCATCGTAGCACCATCTGACATGATGGATGGGAGAATTGGCGTCATAAGGTCAGCTTTGGACGCAAATAAAAATAAGGACACCATTATCTTATCTTATGCAGCAAAATTTGCTTCTTCTTTTTATGGTCCATTTAGGGATGCGGTCGGCTCCAAAACCAATCTTGCAGGTGCATCAAAAAAAACATATCAAATGGATGTAAGAAATTCAGATGAAGCATTGCACGAAGTTGCAATTGATGTAGATGAGGGTGCGGATATTGTTATGATTAAGCCCGGTATGCCGTATTTAGATATCATTTCCAAGGTAAAAGAAAAGTTTCAAATGCCTACTTTTGCATATCAGGTGAGCGGTGAATACAGCATGCTTTCGAATGCTATCAGTCAAGGATTGCTTGATAAAAGCGTTATGCTAGAATCGATTGTAAGTTTTAAAAGAGCTGGATCTGATGCAGTTCTTACCTACGCTGCAAAGCAAATTGCCAAGGAGATAAAAGATGAGTAATGGTGTTTTAGAAGTTTCAAATGATAATTTTGAGTCCGAAGTTGTGAATAGTGAAAAACCAGTACTTGTAGATTTTTGGGCTGAGTGGTGCGGGCCATGCAAACAAATTGCTCCTGTTGTTGAGGAAATAGCTGGTGAACATTCAGATAAGTTAAAAGTTTGTAAGATGGATGTTGACGCAAATAGAGAAACAGCTGTCCAATTTGGAATTAGATCTATACCAACATTATTAATTTTTAAAAATGGTGAAGTTGCAGGATCACAAATTGGAGCAGTTAGTAAGCAGCAGCTTTTGGAGTTTATTCAAGCAGAAATATAATTTTGCATCTTTAGCAAAAAGCTACTATCATTCGCATATCACGGTCTTTTGACCACCATTCATTGTAATTTTTCTTTTCCAGAGGACTAACCATATGAATTTATCAGAGATTAAAACTAAATCTATTAGTGATTTAATTGATATTGCTACCGATCTTGGTATAGAAGATGTCGGGCGCCTAAAGAAGCAAGACATAATTTTTAGGATTTTTAAGCAACAAGCTAGTGAGGGAAGTGATATTTTTGGTGGTGGTGTTTTAGAAATACTTAATGATGGTTTTGGTTTTTTGAGATCAACTGAAAATTCTTACTGTACCAGCGCAGATGATATTTATGTTTCACCCAGCCAGGTTAGAAAGTTTGCGCTTAGAAAAGGCGATGAAGTTCAAGGGAAAATAAGGCCCCCTAAGGATCAAGAAAGATATTTTGCACTTGTTCAAATCGATACCATCAATGGAGAAACTCCAGATAAAGCTAAAAAGAAAATACTATTTGAAAATCTGACCCCTCTTTTTCCTAATAATAGACTAATTCTTGAGCAAGGCACAGGATCAAATGCAGACATCTCATCAAGGGTTATTGATTTAACTGCTCCTATCGGAAAAGGTCAACGTGGCTTAATTGTGTCGCCTCCCAAAGCAGGTAAAACTCTAATGCTCCAAAGTATTGCTCACTCAATTACAAAAAATAATCCTGAAGTCGAGTTAATTGTTTTATTAATTGATGAAAGGCCTGAAGAGGTTACCGACATGAGTCGAACTGTAAGAGGAGAGGTGGTGGCCAGTACTTTTGATGAGCCTCCAACTAGACATGTTCAAGTTGCAGATATGGTGATTGAAAAGGCTAAACGCCTAACTGAACATAAGAAAGATGTTGTGATTTTGCTTGATTCAATTACCAGGCTTGGCAGAGCCTATAATTCTGTGCAACCAGCCTCAGGGAAAATTCTTTCTGGAGGTGTAGATTCAAATGCGCTTGAAAGACCAAAAAGATTTTTTGGAGCAGCTAGAAATCTTGAAGAGGGCGGAAGTCTCACTATCATTGCAACTGCTTTAGTGGATACTGGCTCAAAAATGGATGAAGTTATTTATGAAGAATTTAAAGGCACAGGAAATATGGAAATTCATTTAGAAAGAAACATTGCTGAAAAAAGAATCTATCCTGCTATAAATATTAGACGTTCAGGAACTCGAAGAGAGGACTTGCTTACCACTGATGAAGAACTACAAAGAATGATAATTTTAAGAAAACTTTTAGATGATATGGAAGATGCTCAAGCTATCGAGTGGCTAATAGAGAAACTTAAAATGACAAAGACCAATGATGAATTCTTTGCTGCAATGCGAAGCGGAAATGGAAAGAAGAAAAGTTAGTTAACTTTTATACAAGCATCAATCATATCTTCATCGATTGCGCTGCTCGCCTGAATAATCTTACTTGATAACTTGCTTACATGATTGGCAATTCTCGTTGATGGAATTATCCATGTTGTTTTTAATAAAGCCTTTTTAGAAAGGTTTTCAGTTAGAGCATCAAAAATATTTGTGCTGTAAATAAAGACAATGTTTTCGGAGGACTCTAATTCTTTTTGTAAATTCTTAACAATTTGATAATTTATTTCTAAGTCATGAGATGCAATATAAACTACTTCTGTTTCATCATTACTTGAGATGCTTTTCTCTGACCAAGAATTGCTAAAAATAATTACTCTTTTTAATCCCTCATCTTGCATCAGCAGCCCCAGTCCTTCAGATTGGAATTCTTTGGGTATTAGACTATTAAGACCATGATTTGAAAGATTTTCTTGAGTAGATGGGCCAACAGCAAGGAATTTTGCATTACATTCCTCTAGAGAGATAAAATCTTGAACAATTTTTATCCCGTACTTTACTGCTGCGGCACTGGTGAAAGCTATACCGTCAAAAGTATGAATTTTTTTGAGTATTTCAATATCGGCTGATGTTAAGTTTTTGCGTTGTTTAATATCTGATAATGGAAATGAAGTATGCTCAATATTTAATGCCTCTAATTTATAGCTAAGCTTTCTTGCTTGTTTGTGTGGTCTCGTATTAATGATCATTAATTTGAAATTAATTCTTTGATTTTTAAGTCTTCTATTTTGTTGAATAAATCTAAATAAAATTGATCTAATTCAGCTTCAATAAAACTCATATCAATTTTTTCTACTTTTAAGCTTCTGTGATCAAACGCACGAAGATTCATCTCGAACTTACTTTCTCTTGCTTTTTTGCAAATTAAAGCAATTGCAGAGTTACAGTCACCTTCTAAATATTTAATAATTTTTCTCTCAACAGAGGCAATAAAGTATGTCTCATGATGATTAATGCTTTTAATAATTTCTAATTTCTGTGGATTTATATCTTTACCCACTTCAATTCCAATTATTGCTTGTGTCGCTGCAGGAAGCATTATTGATGAATCAATCTTCTCTACATTTTCTAAGTTTAGCTGAAGTCTATCTAGTGCAGCTGTCGCTATAACTAACGCATCAAATTCATTATCTTTTAACTTTTTGATTCTTGTATGAATATTGCCTCTAACTGGACATACTTCCAAAGAAGGATTGAATAGTTTGACTTGTGCGGCACGTCTAGGAGATGAGGTTGCGACAATTGATTTATCTTCTAGCTTATCAAGGGTTATTGATTCTTTAAAAATAATTGAATCGGAAGGGTTGGCCCGCTTTAGAGTGGCTACTATTTGGAATTCATTATTAAGATCTGCTGGAACATCTTTAAGGCTATGCACCGCAATGTCTGCATCACCCATCACTAATGCTTCTTCAAGTCGTTTAACAAAGACACCTTTTCCACCTAATTCATGAATTGGTCTTAAATCCTTGTCACCCTCAGAATCAAGGGAAATCAACTCACAAATACAATCTGGATGCTTATCAATGATTGCTTGCTTTACAGCTTCGGCTTGATAAAGGGCTAAAGGAGATTTTCGTGTTGCAATTTTTATTTCCATTGAATTAGTTGTCCTTTTGCTTCTCCTACTTTTTTTTCTCTTATGGCTTTTAAAGTATCGGGTATATTAATGGAGATTCTTGCCGCATGCTCTAAAAAAATAAAACCATTCTTTGAAAGCATTTTATTTAAAGCAATAGTTTCTAATAGAATTTCATAATCTATGAACTCGTAGGGAGGATCCATAAAAATAAGGTCAAATACTTCTTCATTGCCATGCATCCATGCAGAAACATCAGCTCTAATGCATTCACACTTATCCTTATAATTAAGCTCACCAGTTAATTTATTAATCTTATTGATGTGATCTTTTGTATGATCAACAAATGTAACCTTTGATGCACTGCGAGAGAGACATTCGAGACCAAGACTTCCAGTCCCTGCAAATAAATCCAAGCAATTTGAATCCAGAATATTGAATTGCATCCAGTCAAAAGCAATTTTTTTTAAACGATCACTGGTAGGCCTTAATTTTGAACTAGGTCTAAAATTTATCTTGAATCCCTTGTTAGAACCACTGATAATTCTTATGCTTGGATTAGTTTTCAATATTTCTAAAAGTAAGTTTATAAATGTTACAACAAGAATTCCTAAAATCGATGAGATATTTAGCTGCCTCAGTCAGTATTATCTCTGCAAAGGATTCAAATGATAAGCCTTATGCAATGACGGCATCCTCAGTTACTTCTTTAACTCTTGAACCCCCATCAATCTTGGTATGCGTTAATCATGATGCATCAATTCATGACCATCTATTAAATGATGAGGCTAAGTTTTGCGTTAATTTGCTCAAGAGAAATCAACAAGACATCGCTACACTCTGCAGTATCAAAGAAAAAGAAGATCAAAGATTTGAAGATAAAAATTGGAATTTAGACAGTGTTCCTTTTTTGCAAGGCTCTCAATCAAATTTATTTTGTAACGTTAAAAAATATTTAGACTATGGAACCCACACTATAATAATTGGAGAGGTTTATAAATCTCATAACGATGATGACTTTGACACTTTGATGTATGCAAACGGAAAATACTTATAACTTATTAAAATCACTCTTTCCTTTTTGGTTATGTATCTTGTTTGCATTACCTTTTTTTCATTTGCATGCAGAAGAAACAGAACCTCAAGTATATGTCATTCATCCAAAAAATGGTGATGTTGTTTCGAGTCCCTTCAAGGTTATATTTGGCCTTAAGAATTTTGGTGTTGTGCCTGCAGGCATTGACCTTGAATTTGCAGGTCACCATCACCTCTTCGTTAACAGTCCAGGAATAGATTATTCAAAACCAATTCCAGCTGATAAAAATCACTTACATTTTGGAAAAGGGCAGACTGAAACTGTCCTTAATTTAGAGCCAGGTGAATATCAACTTCAATTAGTTCTAGGTAATTATTTGCACATACCATTTAATCCGAGCATCGAATCAAAAATAATTTCAATAAGAGTTAAAAACAATTAGCTTTTGATTAATGCATCAATTGAAGAATTCATAAAGGGAACAAGATTATTTTTTGCAGCTCTTAAAGCATCAATTGGCATATCATAACTTCCATCAGTTGTTGGAACGTCCTCTAATTTTTGTTCAATTTTATTTAAACCAACAAGACCATGTAAAAAGGCCCAAATTTTGACACATTTTTCATCATATTCTTTGTCATTTTTTAGTTTAATGTACCTCTTAACTGATAATTTTAGTGAGCTGTATGCATCAAGCGCAGCATCATGAAGATCAGGAAAATTTCTAAAATCTTTTATAACTGTCCCAAACATAACCTCATAGATATTATTGTTGCTTATTGCAAAATCTAGATATGCAAGCATCCCATCAACAAGCGTCTTTTTTGAAATCTTGTTTGTTTTTGATAAGTCTATGATCTTATCTATGGATTTTTTCATCTCGATAAACCCATGAGCAGCTACAGCAGCCAACAGCGATTCTTTAGTTTCAAAATGCCTATAGGGTGCTGTTTGAGAGACATTTGCTTCCTTGGCAATGCCTCTTAAGCTAAGTTTGTCATGACCATGTTCCTCACATAAAGTACACGCACAACGTATTAGCTCTGAGCGCAAATTTCCGTGATGATATTTCATATTTATGTTGACACTGTAAACATTTAGTACTATGTTTACGCTGTAAACATTAATTCTTAACTATAAATTTGTCAAATAAATGAAAAAGTTGATATCTAAAAACCAGACTCTCGTAGCCTTTTTAATTTCTGTGAGCTCTTTAAATATAATTTTGATAACTATGTTTCAGCTAACAAAGATAGGTTAATTCTATGAAAAAACTTTTCTTGTTTCTTATTCTTGGAGCTCCGACTTTTTTAATGGGACAGGATTCATTGGAGGTTTTAGAAGTTGAAATTCAAGATAATTATAAAGAGATTAAATTAATACCAGGAAAAGTACTTCCAACTCAAATATCAAATCTTGCTTTTGAAATTCCTGGCATTGTTTATAGGATCAATGCAGATATAGGAGATAGGTTTACTAAGGGTGATGTCCTTGCTGAACTTGATAGCAGAGAAGTTAATGCAAATTTCATGCAAGCTGAGGCAAGGTTTAAATTATCTAAGCTTGCCCTTGATCGTTTTGAGGATCTTAAAAAAGACGGCTTTATTTCTGCGCAAGAATTTGATCGTGCCAGTGCAGAATATGATGTAGCTAAATCTGAACTAGAATTTTTCAAAGTAAAACTTTCTCAAACAAAAATCACTGCTCCATACAATGGTTTTATCCAAGATCGTATGATTGATCAAGGTACCATTATTTCTCCAGGAGCTATGGTCTTTCAATTTGTAAGCTCAACTTCTGTTGAGGCACATGTCTCAATACCTAGCGACATCATTCAGAACCTTGTCATTGGGCAAGAATATATATTCACTATTGAAGGTGAAAATGCAAAAGCAAAATTCTCCCGTGTTGCTCCCATGACTATTGGAGGATCAACTAATCGTTTAGCAATCTTTAGGTTTAAAGAATTCATCAATCCTGGTTCGATAGGCTATCTCAATTATGAGAATTTAGTTCTAGCAAAAGGAGTCTGGGTACCCTTAAGTGCTTTATCAGAATCTGATCAAGGCTTATGGAGTTTGTTTGTCCTTGCACCTGCAAATGATATTTTTGGCTCCGTAAAAGTAGTACGAGAGCTTGTTGAATTGTTGCATATTGAAGGTAATTTTGCTTATGTAACCGGGACTTTAACGCCGGGTGAGCAAGTTATTGTGGGCGGGGCAACAAAAGTAATTGAAGGCAAGATCTACAATTAATTTCCACCATGAATCCCATAGAAATATTTCTTGAAAGACCTAGAGTCTTTATTCTAACAATTATATTTATTTTAATTTCAGGATTTTTTGCTCTTAATTCTGTTCCAAGGCAAGAAAATCCAGAGCTTGCCCAAAGATGGTCAAACGTTCAAGTTATTTATCCGGGAGCTTCTCCTGAAAGAATTGAAACTCAAGTATTAGAGCCACTTGAAGCTAAATTAAGAGAAGTTTTTGAAGTAAGAAGATTAGTCTCCTCAGCTTCAGATGGCTTTAGTTTGACCTTGGTTGAGTTAAAAGAAGATGTGGATCCATCTCTTATCGAAGATGCATGGTCAGAAGTTCAGGACAAGATTGATCAGGCTAAAGTTAGCTTACCGCGAAACGTAGATACCGAATTAATAAGAAGTAGTGGTCCACCAGCTACATTAATTTATGCAATTAAATGGATGGAGGATGGTCCTCCACCAAAAATTCTTATGACCAGGGTGGCAGATGATTTAAGGCTGGAGCTGGCGTATGGCGGAGGCACGGATAAAGCCTTTTTATTTGGTGGTACCGAGGAAGAAGTCCTTATTGAGATTGATAATGCAAGAATCTCTAGCATGGGATTATCGTTTCAAGAAATAGCAAATCGAGTCCAAGCTTTGGATAACAAAAGACCTATAGGAGTATTTACAGATAAAAGTAGTGAAATATTGGTCAAATCAAAGGATAACTTTAGGACTATTCAAGAAATAGAAGACTTGCCAATAGAGACTTTTGATGGGACGGAAATAGTAAGGCTTGGGGATATTGCTGGCGTAAAGAAAACTCCAAGAATTCCTTCTGAAGAAATAATTTATGTAGATGGACAGCCTGCAATTTTGATTCAAGTCCATGCAGCTTTCCAGCAAAGGATAGATTTATATGTAAATAATCTTGAAAAAATTGCCGAGGCCTATGATAAAAACCTTCCTGATGAGTTAAGTGTGGTAAAGCTCTATGATGAATCATTTTACCTAAATCAAAAATTTGACAATCTTTCTTGGAGCATTTTTTTTGCAACCAATATTGTTATATTGCTAAGCTTTTTCTTGCTGGGACTTAGATCAGCTTTAATTGTTGGCGTAACCATTCCGCTGACTATTTGCTTGGTTCTTTTGGGTTGTAATTTATTGGGATTACCGCTCCATCAAACTTCCATGACAGGAATAATAATTGCACTGGGATTACTTATTGATAATGCAATTATTATGGTTGAGGATTATAAATTTAGACGGCGAAGCGGTCATGCTCCCAGAAGCGCAGCTTTAATTTCATTTAAACATCTTTGGGTGCCACTAGCGGCTGCAACAGCAACCACGGCGTTTGCTTTTCTACCGATTGCTGCGGGGAAGGGCCCAAGTTCAGAATTTGTTGGTGGTATGGCAATCACAGTAATTCTTTCGGTTTGTGGTTCCTTATTTTTAGCTTTATTCATAACTCCTGTTTTTCTAAATCTTTTAGAAAAAATTCCACTATTTAAAAACCAAAAACTTGCTACCGAGGGCTATTCAAATGAAGATTTGGCTCGCCATTATCGCAACTTCTTAAAGTGGTCATTTGACAAACCTCGTCGGGGTATTTTATTAGCACTTATTCTTCCTACCATCGGTTTTCTAGCGTTTCCACTACTTAAGCAAGATTTCTTCCCTGAGTTAGATCGAAATATGTTCAGAGTTATAGTTGAGCTGCCACCAAACTCTTCAATTGATGCAACTGAGAAAGAGATTCTCAGATTAAGGGAGGAGATGTATGAAAAGGCAGGCTTTGAGATTAAATCTGATGTTTGGTTTATTGGGCGAAATCTCCCACGTGTTCTTTATAATGTAATCGGAGGTGACTCACCTTTAGGTAATAACAATTTAGCAGATGCATTTTTTATTTCTGAAGATTACTCCAAAATGATGAAAGGCCTCCCGGCATTAGCAAGGTCAATGGTTGAAACAAATCCTGACCTTAGAATCATTATCGATAAGTTTGATTCTGGTCCACCAGTTTTTGCTGCTGTTGAGTATCGAATATTAGGAGATGATCCAAAGGTTTTACAAGTATTGGGTGAGCAATTAGAGCTAATCATGAATAATGCACCAGATGTTTTCTTAACAAGAGCAGATCTTTCACAAATCAGTGCAAAGTTTGAAATCGATTTCAATAATTCTCAATTATTATTATCCGGTGTAAATACACAGGTTCTTTTAAATGAAATCTCTATAGCAACTCAAGGCATTAATGTTGGAACAATGCTTGATGGAAACAAAGAAATTCCTTTAAGAATTAGAGGGATGAAGTATCAAGATTTGAATGATTCAATTCAATACATTTCCATTCCTGGAGATAATTCGCTTAATTACTCTTCAAGTTTTGGTGAGCTAAAATTAACTTCTAAGCCAACATCACTAGCTCGCTTTGAGGGCTCTAAGTCTAATACTGTTCAAGGTTGGATTTGGCCAGATAAGCTCGCATCTGGCACTGAACGCTTCATTAAGACCTCCATTGATAAATTTAAGGATTCTTTACCTCCCGGATATCAACTAGAGCTTTCTGGTGAAGCAGAATCTAGATCAGAGTCGCAATCACAAATTTTTTCCTCTGCTGCAATATTTTTTATTCTAATAATAATTGCTCTAATTTCTGCCCTCAATTCTTTTAGAGAGGCAACAATTATTTTAAGTGTTGCAATATTGTGTTCAGGCTTGGCTTTTGTGGGTTTGGTCATGGGGAATGCTAATTTTGGTTTTATTGGCTTGGTTGGAGCAGTAGGTCTCGTCGGTTTATCCATCAATGATTCAATAGTTGTTCTATCTCATATTAAGGAAGCAAATGAGAATAATGATCTCACTAAGGATGGATTGATAGATGTAGTGATGCGCTCCACTAGACATATCATTACAACGTCGGTGACTACCGTAGGAGGATTCTTACCTCTGCTAGTTTCAAGTATATTTTTTAAACCCCTTGCTTGGGCGATGGCGGGCGGAGTCTTTGGAGCAACAATAATTGCTTTATTCTATATTCCCAGCCTTTATCTCATCAAAGAGAAGATAACTTGATTTAGGAATCTTTTTGTAAGGGTTTTGGAGCCCTTATTTCTACTTCTACTGTAGCCGCTTGAGTTGTAACTCTTGATGTTTTTAAATCTTTATCAGGATAATTTATTGCAATAACTTCATTTACCTCTTCAAGTAAATCAAGGTATCCTAAATTTTCATATGATTGTTGAAGTATGTTTAGAGCTCTAAGATTCTCGCTAGAATTAGGAATATTTTCTATAACATACTTAGCTCTTCTTAGTGATGCGATGTATGCTTTTCTTTTTATGTAATATTCAGCAGCGGTAAGCTCATGCCTTGCTATCATATTTCTTAAATAGATTAATCTTTGATTAGCATAAGGAGCATATTGGCTCTCTGGAAAACGCATAAGAAATTCAGTTAGCTCAGCGAATGATTGTTTTGCACCTGAGATATCACGCCTTTGTAAAGTGCTTTGAAAAAGTCGAGCAAAGAAGCTTTTATCACGAGTATAATTTGTTATGCCCCTCATAAAGTAAGCATAATCAATATTGGGATGCCTTGGATGCATTCTGATAAATGTTTCAGCTGCAGAGTAGGAGGCTTCATCATCTCCATTCATGTAATGAGCATAAATAAGCTCAGACTGCGCTTGTTCAGCATACCTTCCAAATGGATATCTTGTAACAATCATCTCAAGGGCTTCAATTGCTGAAAAGTAATTGCTTGCTTTCATTCGACTTTGAGCAATTTCGTAGTATTGCTGCTCTGGCTGCTCAATAACTTTTCCATCTGAACTGCATCCTGTGAATACAGTCAATAAAGCTAGTATCACTAGATTACTTTTGAGCAATTTTTTGATATGCATACTCATAATTTGGCAACATTTTACCCTTTTAATTCTAAGCTTAGTAAACTAATCATAAAAATTTTTAGACTATTAAAGTTTTTGTCAGTTCCCTATGAAGCATAAAAAGTTAGAAATTCCTGAAATCCTGCATGGTAAAAGGGCTGATATTGCAATTAGCGAGCTTCTTGGCAATGAATTATCTAGAAATCAGGCCAAGGAATTAATTAAATCGGGTGATATTTTGATTAATGATGAGCAGTGCAAGCCAAAAGATAAAGTCTGTCATAATGATGAAATCCATGTCTCCATTCCGGATGCCGAAGTATCTTCATGGACTGCAGAGGATATTAATCTTGATATTATTTTCGCATGTGATGATTACGCAATCATTAATAAACCTGTTGGCTTAGTAATGCACCCTGGAGCTGGTGTTAAGTCAGGCACTCTAGCAAACGCAGTAGCAAAAATTTATCCCGAAGTTTTAAGTCTTCCAAGAAACGGAATAGTACATAGGCTTGATAAAGATACGTCAGGGTTAGTAGTTATTGCAAGAAAAAACGGTTTTAGAAATCACATTGCTGAGCAATTCCAAAACAGAGAAGTAGAAAAAAAATATTTAGCAGTAATTAAGGGTGAGATCATTGGCGCTCAAACTATAGATAAGCCTATTGCCAGGGATAGACAAAATAGAACCAGGATGAAAGTTGATGAAAGTGGCAGAGAGGCTATCTCCGAAGCGATATCTCTGGAAAGTTTTGGTGGATACTCTGTGGTTGAGGTAAAAATTGAAACCGGAAGGACCCATCAAATTCGAGTGCATTTAAGCTCAAATAAAACACCTATAATTGGAGACAAGGCTTATGGTTCTGGAAGCCAATTAATCAAGAATCTTTCTGATAATTTAAAGGATAAAATTTTGTCATTTCCAAGGCAGGCACTCCATGCATATCAATTAGCATTTTTGGATGCTAGCAATGAAATGCAGACTTACAAGAGTAATCCACCAGATGATATATTAGGCTTAATAGAATCCTTGAAGAGCAATGAAAATGCTTGAAACACTTGTTTTTGCAAGAATTTAAGGTATAAATCCACGTTCCAATTTAGATTATTAGATATGAACTTATCTGGCGGTGACATGTTAATGCGAGCTCTTAGAGAAGAGGGCGTTAAATTTATATTCGGCTATCCCGGAGGAGCTGCTTTACATATTTACGATTCTGTTTTCCGTCAAAAGAGTATTGAGCACATTTTAGTTAGACATGAGCAAGGTGCTACTCATGCAGCTGATGGCTATGCAAGAGCTACTGGAAAGCCTGGGGTTGTATTGGTCACCTCCGGACCTGGAGCAACAAATGCAATTACTGGGATAGCAACAGCTTTTATGGACTCCATTCCTATGATCGTTATTTCAGGTCAAGTTCAAAGTCATTTAATAGGAACAGATTCATTTCAGGAAACTGACATGATTGGTATCTCGAGACCAATAGTTAAGCACAGTTATATTATTCAAGATGTTCGGGACATTCCAAAAGTAGTCCAAGAAGCATTTCACATAGCCACTTCAGGAAGGCCTGGACCAGTTGTTATTGATATTCCTAAAGACATGACTGATCCTTCTAAAAAGTTTAAATATGTAAAACCAACTAATCCTGACATTAGATCGTATAAACCAAAATCATTGCCGCATCCAGGGCAGATAAAAAAAGCGGCAAAAGCTATCTTGTCATCTGAGAGGCCAGTAATTTATTCAGGTGGTGGCGTTATCATTGGCAATGCTTCTAAAGAATTAAATGACCTTAATAAGCTTTTAAAAGTACCATTGACTAGCACATTAATGGGTCTAGGAGCATTCCCAGCAAATAATAAACTTTTTCTTGGCATGCTTGGCATGCATGGCACTTATCAAGCAAATATGTCCATGCATAATGCCGATCTTATTTTAGCGGTAGGCGCAAGGTTCGATGACAGAATCACTAATACCCCAGCACTTTTTGCACCCAATGCAAAAATTGTTCATATAGATGTTGATCCAGCCTCAATATCAAAAATCATTAATGCAGATATTCCCATAGTCGGGCAAGTGAAGGAATCACTGCAGGCTCTTATTAAAGAAATCAAAAGGTCAAAGATAAAAATTGATTCAGATGCAATTGAGGATTGGATAAGCAAAATTAATATCTGGAAAGACAAGCATGGTCTTGATCATGAGATTTACATGAAACACCTCAAAACTAAGGCAATTTTGCCACAAGCTGTCGTTCAGGAGCTATATCATGCAACAAATGGAGACGCTTACGTAACTTCAGATGTGGGTCAACATCAGATGTTTGTTGCTCAGTATTATCATTTTAATAAGCCCAGGAGATGGATTAATTCTGGTGGCTTGGGAACAATGGGATTCGGTTTGCCAGCTGCTTTAGGTGTTAAGTTGGCTTTCCCAAAAAAAGAGGTGGTTTGTGTCACGGGTGAGGGCAGTATTCAGATGTGCATCCAAGAACTTTCTACCTGCTTGCAGTATGGATTACCAATAAAAATTATTAATATTAATAATGAAGCACTCGGTATGGTCAAGCAGTGGCAAGACATGAACTATGGCGGAAGACATTCAGAGAGCACATATCAAAATTCATTACCGGATTTTGTAAAGCTGACTGAATCATATGGTCATGTTGGAATGCGAGTAAAAAAATATGCTGATCTCAGGCCAGCACTTAACAAAGCCTTTTCCATGAAGGGAAAATTAGTTTTCATTGATGTATTGGTTGACCCAAATGAACATGTGTACCCAATGCTTGTTGCACCAAATGGAAGTATGAAAGATATGTGGCTGAGCAAATCAGATAAAGTATGAGAAGAACACTTTCAATATTAATAGAAAACAAGCCGGGAGCGCTTGCCAGGGTAGTTGGGCTTTTTCATCAACGTGGTTATAACATTGAGTCTTTAAACGTTGCTCCAATTTTTGATGGAAGTTATTCTAGAATGACAGTTTCTACCAGAGGTACTGAGAATGTTGTTGAGCAAATTACCAAACAAATTAATAAGCTTATAGATGTAATTAAAGTTTCAGATCTCACCGAAGGTGAGCATCATGAAATTGAGATGATTTTAATTAAAATGCATGCATCCAAGTTCACTAAAAAACTTCGTGATAAATTAAAGTCTCAACAATTAAATGTAATTGAGGAGTCAAAGGAGATTTTAGTTCTCTCAATTATTGATGCTTCATCATCCTATGAAGCCATTATTAAGAGCATTGGAATATCTAATATTTTAGAAGTTGTGAGGTCGGGAAGTTTGGGAATTCATGAATCTACTAAGACACTTAAATTATAGGAATTAATATGAAAATTTTTTATGACGACGACGCAAACCTAGAAATAATTAAGAATATGAAAGTGAGTATTATTGGATATGGTTCACAAGGTCATGCCCATGCAAACAACTTAAATGATTCTGGTGTAAATGTTACTGTTGGTTTAAGAGAGGGATCATCTTCATGGAAAAAAGCAGAAGATGCTGGTTTGAAAGTTGCCACTGTCTCAGAAGCATCAAAAAGAGCAGACCTAATTATGATCCTCGCACCGGATGAGTTTCAACAAGCGCTTTACGATAATGAAATTAAACCAAATATTTCAAATGGGTGCGTCTTGGCATTTGCCCATGGTTTTAATATTCATTTTAAAAAAATTATTCCCTCAGATGATCAATCAGTGATTATGATTGCACCTAAAGGCCCGGGCCATACAGTTAGAAGCACTTATCTTCAAGGTGGTGGAGTTCCCTCTTTAGTCGCTGTTTATCAAGATGCAGTCCATGACAAAGATTACTCTGCTCTTGATATTGCAAAATCTTATGCAAAAGCTAATGGTGGCACCAGAGCAGGAGTCCTTGAAACAAATTTTAGAGAAGAAACCGAAACTGATTTGTTTGGAGAACAGGCAGTCCTTTGTGGTGGCATGACAGCCCTGATTAAGGCTGGCTATGAAACTCTTGTCGAGGCTGGCTATAGTCCTGAAATGGCTTACTTTGAATGCCTGCATGAAACAAAATTAATTGTTGATCTAATTCATGAGGGCGGTATTGGAAATATGCATTACTCAATATCCAATACTGCAGAGTATGGTGACTACGTCAGTGGACCAAAAGTGATAACACAATCCACCAAAGATTCTATGAAAGAAATCCTAGCTAAAATTCAGTCTGGAGAGTTCGCAGATGAGTTCTTGAATGACTGCAGGCAAAGCAATGATGGATCAGGTGGACCGGTCATGAAAGCTAACAGAAAAAGCAATGCTGATCACTCAATTGAGGTGGTTGGAAATGAGCTAAGATCTAAAATGAAGTTCCTTCAAACTGAAAAACTAGTCGATAAGAAAAAAAATTAAAAAAACGGTATCTTATTGCAATTAACAGGTGTAGAATTCCCTTTCCGCCCGTGAGGCGGCTTGATATTTAACATTTTTGGTTACTCGTGTGGGTGTTCAAAATACGAGAAATTATAAAAAAATTTGTTG
>QOPE01000009.1 GCA_003331565.1 SAR86 cluster bacterium
GAGTTACCGCATATGCTGAAAATAAGTCTCTTACATGTGAATGGGGAGTAAAGTTATCAGTAAAATACTCCGTGAGATTTTTAATATTTTTATGCTTTAAAGCCTCCTTAGCATTGATGTTATATAAATCAATTTTCCTTCGTATTGTTTTTTTCCATTTATTAATAAAATATTTTCTTAAAATCCATGAATTTTTATCCATGGCATTCATTGAATTTTCTGGATTAATAACAGGTGACAGGACAATAGTCTTTTTAAGAAAATTAATTTCTGGTGATGCAGATATTCTCAGAGAAATGTTGCCTCCCAATGAAAAGCCTATGAGATGCAATTCATTGTTAGAGAACTTTTGACCTAGGTATTTAACTACCTCAATAAGTGCTCGTATATCTGTTGCCCTAAAAAAATCTTCGTTTAAATGTTCTGAATCACCATGATCAATTGGGTGTATTCTGATAATATCAAACCCTCTTGAGTATAAAAGATCTGCCAGCGGAATTAAGTATTTTGAGTCCTTATGACCTAGCCATCCTGGAAAAAAAATTACTTTCTTTCTGAAGTTATCAGTTTGAAAAACTTCAATTAACTGAGAATTAGACGATTTAAAGATTTCTTTCGAAGAAATAGAGTTTAGCTTTTTTCTCAGTGGTTTTTGTTGCGATTCTCTAAACGGACTTGATGCTAACAGAGTGTTAAGTAGCCCATTTTTTAAGAGCCTATTCAATTAATCCAGTATTTCTGAGAGATCTTTGTCAATCTTATCTGGGGTAGTTTGCGGTGAATACCTTTTTAAGACACTTCCTTTGTTATCTATTAAAAATTTAGTGAAGTTCCATTTAATTGCCTCAGAACCCATAACACCTTTAGCTTCATTTTTTAAATGTTTAAATAATGGACTCGCGTTTGATCCATTTACATTGATTTTGTCAAAGATTTTAAAGCTTACATTAAAATTAATGTCACAAAATTCCTGAATTTCTTCATTAGATCCTGGTTCTTGTGCACCAAATTGATTACATGGGAAGGCTAAAATCTCAAAATCTTTATTTGAATATTTTGAATAAAGTTCTTGCAGACCTTTGTATTGTGGAGTTAAGCCACACCTGCTGGCAACATTAACTATTAGCAATGTTTTGCCCTTGTAGTCTGATAAAGAAACAGGATTTTTTTGACTGTCATCAACTTTGTAGTCGTATATACTTTTCATAAACTTCCCTCTAAGAGGGTGCATTTTATCTTATAGGCAATGAATTTTAAACAATATCATTTTTACTGGAAAAGCTTTTCAGAACTCAGCAGCACTGAGTTGTATGATTTATTAAACTTGCGTCAACAAGTTTTTGTCGAAGAGCAAGAATGTGCCTATATTGATGCAGATTATTCAGACCAACACTCTGATCATCTTCTTGCTTATGACGGATCTCAATTAGTTGGATACCTTAGGATTGTTAAACCAAATTACAAAATGAATGATGGCAAGCAATACAGCGGTCCATCAATAGGACGCATCGTTAATCACATTAGTAAACGAAGCGAAGGCCTTGGTTTTAATTTAATTAATGAGGCAATCAAAAAATGCAATCAAATTTATCCCAATCAAGTGATATCAATTTCTGCACAACATCGCCTTCAAAACTATTATGAACGTTTTGGTTTTTCTTCAGTGGGAGATATTTATTTGGAAGACGGTATTGATCATATCAAGATGACCTTAAAGTCTAAATTAAAGTATTCTTTCTCTGAAAAAGTCTCAAATTTGCTTAAAGCCAGAAACGTCTATTTATTTGGTGGACTTTTGATCTCTGGGTATTTAATCCTCAACACGTTTATCAAGAATATTAATGAAGATGCATTTAATTGGGTAGCTAAAATTGATAATACATACATTAGTAAATCAAAATTTGAGAACTATCTAGAATCAATAGGTGAAAGTAGAAGAGGCGGTTTATTGGAAAAGGACATTGATATGGTTCTTGATAAATTGATCGATGAAGAACTTCTTATTCAAAGAGCTATTGACCTTGGCATGCTAGAAACGGATAGCCAAGTTAGAAGTGTAATAATCCAAAAAATGATCGAAAGTATCCTATCTGAAATAGATAACTTGTCTTACAGTGATCAGGATTTAAAAAATTTTTATATTTCTAACAAAGATTTTTTTGCATCATCACCAAAGCTGCAGTTAGTGAAATTATCTTTTGATAAATCATCACTCAATTCTGCAAAAAAAGCCCAAGAATATATTTTGGATGGAGATTTTGTAAGCGCAAAAAAACTAGCTAGAAATGACGTGATAGATCTACCCAATGCTCTTTTACCTGCAACAAAAGTTAGAGAATACATTGGGCCAAAATTGACTGAAATTGCTATGAAATTAGAGCCAGGATCTGTGAGCGAGGTAATTACCGATACTGATTCAGTTCATTTACTTATTTTACTTGAAAAGGATTTTTCAGTAACTCAAGACTTTAATGAGATTTCTGAACAGGTAAGAAATGAATTTTTAAAAAGAGAAGGCGATAAACTTTTTCTGGAGTATCTTGAAAATTTAAGAAGTTGGTATGACGTTACAAAAAAACAAACTTCTTAATTGGTTTTTAGTATTTGCATTAAGCTTAATTGCTTTAGATTGTTTTTCTCACAGTAGAAGTGAGTCCTATTCAAAAATTAATGTCCTTAGTAATGATGATTCTTATCAAGTTAATTTGTCGGCGAACATTAGCAACACAATTTTAAATAATTTTCTAAGACTTAATGTTTTTAACAGCGCTGATGATGTCAGAAACTATGCATCGAGTTCTTTTAAATTAGGAGATAATTGCGAACAAGATAATAATTTTAAATTTACCTCGAACCAATCAGCAGGCTACACAAAGATTCAAAGCTCTTTTACATGCCAGTCTTTACCGGACTTAATTTCAATAAATTTATTTTTAGATCTTGGTCCTTCTCATGCTCATATTTCAAAAATCTATATTGATAACGTGCTTAAAGACGAGTATATCTTTAATTCTCCTAATGAAGCATGGCAACCAGACTTTACATCGCCTAATCAGGTAATTCAGAATTCATTTTCTTCTTTTTTTAAATTAGGTTTTGAGCATATCCTTGAAGGATTAGATCATTTAGCTTTTCTGCTGGGCTTAGTTTTGCTTTTTAGAGGCAAAGAACTTTTACTTGTAATAACTGGGTTCACTATTGGACACTCTATAACCTTGGCACTGGGAACTTTAAACTTTATCACTGTTAATATAAGCATTGTTGAGATGTTAATTGGATTTTCAATTTTTATTGTCGGCTTAGATCAGTTACAACAACACCATAAGCATTTAGTATCTTCTAAAACATTTAACATTAGCCTTTTTTGTTTAGCTGGATTGTTGATCCTTTTTAATTTTAATTTATTGTTTCTTTTTGGGTTGATATTATTTATTTATACCTATTTTCTTCTTCAGCTCTCCTCAGGAAAGCGATTGCTTATGCAATTGATTACAATTTTTTTTGGTCTCATCCATGGCCTGGGTTTTGCATCAAATCTATCTGAAAATCCTATCGTTCAAGACCAAATGTTTTCAATGATTCTTGGATTCAACCTTGGAATTGAGGTGGGTCAAATTCTCATAGCTTTACTTGCAGTGTCATTGCTTACTTTCTTAAAATCATTTTTATCAGTAACGAGGTTTCAAATCTTAAATAGAAGTCTTAGTATGTATCTCATCGGAATAGGTTTATTCTGGTTTGTATCGAGGTCATTTTAATGAAGTTTGCAATTCCCTTATCAATACTTCCATCTGAGGAACTTCTACCTCTAACAATTGAAGCTGAAAAAGCAGGCTTTGATGCTATTGCTGTTTCCGATCATCTTATTCATCCAAAGAATTTTTCCGTACCTTATCCATATACGGAAGATGGAAAAGTAAGATGGGAGGAAGGCACAGACTGGCCTGATCCGATTAATACACTTTCCTTTCTTGCAGGCGCCACCAATTCAATTAAATTTTATACAAGTGTTTATATTCTTCCTGCTCGTAACCCATTTAGAGCTGCCAAGGAGATATCAACATTATCACACCTGTCAAATGGAAGATTTTCTTTAGGTGTAGGCATGGGTTGGATGCCAGAGGAATTTAATGTTGGTGAGCAGGATTTCAAGCAACGAGGCAAAAGAGCTGATGAAATGTTGGATGTAATGCAAAGGCTTTGGTCTGGAGAAATGCATAACTATGAGGGTAATTTTTATACTTATGAAGATCTAGAGATGCTACCTAAACCATATGGAGATATTCCAATATTAATTGGTGGATTTTCCAAGATCGCCCTTAAAAGGGCCAGTAATCATAATGGTTGGATTTCAGACATGCATAGCTTAGCTGAGCTTGAAGAGATAATTTCTTCATTAGAACAACTTCGAAAAGATAAATCATCATTTGACGAGTATGAGATTACAGCTTTTAGTTGTTGGGATGCTTTCAGCTTGGAGGGATTTAAAAAGATGCAAGATATTGGAGTAACAACAATCACAACTTATCCATGGATGCTTTATGGAGTAATGAATGAAGCTCCCGTAAATGAAAAAATTGATGCAATGTATTCTTTTGCATCAGATTTTTTTAGTGAGTTCAAATGAGGTACTTGCATACAATGATTCGGGTTTCAGATTTAGAAGAATCTCTAAATTTTTTTAAGCTGCTAGATATTCATGAGGTAAGCAGGAAAGAAAATGAACAAGCAAGATTTACCTTAGTTTTTCTATCAGCAACAGGAGATGAAAAGCTTGTAGAGAATGCTAAGTCTCCTTTAATTGAATTAACCTTTAATTGGGATGAAAAAGATTATGATGGCGGCAGAAATTTTGGACATCTTGCGTTTGAAGTTGATGATATTTACACAGTTTGTAAGAGACTTTTACAGAACAAGATAATAATCAATAGACCCCCAAGAGATGGGCGCATGGCTTTTGTTCAATCACCAGATCAAATATCAATCGAGTTGCTACAAAAAGGGAAACGGCTTCCGATTATAAGCCCTTGGAAGGAAATGCCAAATCAAGGCACTTGGTAAAAAGCTAACTTCTAAATCCACTATAATTAGATTATGTTTATTGCACGATTGGTCAAAGTATCTGATTTAGATAGGTTATTTAAGCTCACTAAGACAGGTGGCAGAGGCCTTACGACAATGCCTAAATCTAAGGAAGAATTGGCAGATCGAATTAAGTGGTCAATAAAATCTGCCGCATCATCAAAAAAATCTCCTAACCATGATTCCTACTTATTTGTGCTTGAGAACGGCAAAAAACTTGTAGGTATGTCAGCAATTTATACTTCAGTATCAAGAGAGAAACCCTCTGTTTTTTTTTAAAAGGAAAAATATTCAGATGTATTCACACTCATTGAAAATGAGGAAATCATTTGAGGCTCTCCAGCTATCATTTATTAAAAATCCTTACACGGAATTAGGAACATTATTTATGAATCCAAATGCTAGAGGCATAGGCGGAGGCAAATTATTGTCTTTTGCTCGCTTTCTATATATGTCTAATAATCTAAATCGCTTCGACAAAGAGGTTGTCGTTGAGATACGGGGTTACAAAAATGCTACAGGGATAACGCCTTTTTGGGATAAGTTCAGTAGCAAATTTTTTGACTTAAATTTTTTTGATGCAGACAATTCTTCCTACATAGACAATCATTTCATTGGTGAATGTGTCCCAAGTTTCCCTTTAATTTTAGATTTTCTTCCAAGGGAAGTAGGTAGATATTGTGGCAAACCACATACCACATCAAAATTGGCATTGTCCCTATTGAACTCTCAAGGCTTTAAATCTAATGGGATGGTAGATGTTTTAGATGGAGGTCCATGCCTATCTTCTAAGCTAAGTAAAATAAAAGTTATCCAAAATAAAAATCAATTTAAAGTAAAAATTGGCAAAGTTAATTCAGATGAAGGCCTGAGCTTTGCTTTTAACAATTCATTAGTTGATTTTTGGGCAACAAGACTCTTCGTTAAGAGGATTTCAAATATAGAGGTTCTTATTGATCGCAAGGATGCAAGGCATCTTGGTCTAAAAGAAGGCGATTCTATTAATCTTTCACACTAATAATGAATTATATAGGCGGTAATTGGGAGAAGGGCTTAGGAGCAACGTATGCTTCGATTAATCCTAGAAATGAAACTATTTTGTGGGAAGGAAATTATGCATCCAAAGATCAAATTAAGTCAGCAATAGACTGTGCTTCAAAGGCACATTCCAAATGGTCATCTTTGAGCTTTAAAGAGCGCTTAGAAATTATAAAAAATTTTTATAATTTACTCGAAAAAAATGCTCAAACAGTTTCAGAAATAATTGCACTTGAAACTGGAAAAGTTGGTCATGACGCAGAATCTGAGGTCAGTGCTGCAAGAGCTAAATTAAAAAATGTTCTAGATGCTTATGAAAATAGAACCGGAGTAAAGAAAAACGTTGCAAACATTATGGAGACAAGTCTTACCCATCATTCTTTAGGTGTTGTGTGTGTCATTGGACCCTTCAATTTTCCCCTACATCTGCCAAATGGACAGATTACTCCTGGCCTTTTAGCAGGCAATACAGTAATTTTTAAACCCAGTGAAAGTACTCCCTTAATTTCAGAATATATGATGATGTTGTGGGAAGAGGCTGGAATTCCAAAGGGCGTAATCAATTTGTTGCATGGTAAAAAATGGGTAGTTCAAAATTTAGTTAAGCATTCAAAAATCAAGGGTATTTTTTTTACAGGTGGATATGATGCTGGGAGATCTATTCATGCCTCTGTATCAGGTGAAATTGATAAATTAGTCGCTCTAGAGTTAGGGGGTATAAACCCGATAGTCGTTTGGAATACAAATAAAATCAAACAAGTAAAAAATATAATCTTAGAATCAGCCTTTATATCTACTGGCCAAAGATGTACTTGTGCGAGGAAGTTAATTCTTCCAAAAAATAAATATGGAAAGAAAATTTTAGATAGCATTAAGAAAGAGTTGGATGATCCAAGCACTATGAATCATTTTTTGGGCCCATTAATTTCAAATGAGGCAAGGCTTAAAGTTATCTCTCAGCAAAAAAAGTTAAAAAAAATCGGGGCCCGCATAATTAAAGAATCAAAACTTCCAAAAGGTAAAGGGTTTTTTATAACACCGGGGCTTATTGATAGCACAAACTTAAAAGAGCGATTTGATGAAGAAATATTTGGTCCGATACTACAAGTTCATTTTGTAGGATCCTTTTCTGAGGCAATAGATGAAGCAAATAATACTAAATTTGGTCTTGCTGCATCATTAATCTCAGATTCTAGATCACTGTTTGATCAGTTTCACTCCTCAATAAATTCAGGCTTAGTAAACTTTAATGCGACAACAACCGGTGCATCAGGTGCCTTGCCATTTGGCGGTGTTGGAAAAAGCGGAAATTACAGACCAGCAGGATTTTATGCTGCAGATTTTTGCGCATGGCCAAAATCATCGGTGCTAAAGAAGCTATGACATTTAAGGAAATAAATTTTGATGGCCTGATTGGATCCACCCATAACTATGGTGGCCTATCAGAAGGTAATGTTGCTTCACAAAAAAATATTGATCAAGTTTCAAATCCCAGGATGGCAGCTTTGCAAGGCTTACAGAAAATGGAACTACTTTTAGATGAGGGATTGCATCAAGGAATTTTTTTGCCTCATGAAAGACCCTATCTTAAAATTTTAAAAGAGTTTGGCTACTCTGGCTCAGGTGTAGAAATAATAAATGATGTTTCTAAAAGCAATAAATTACTACTGAAAAATATATATTCGGCATCCTCAATGTGGGCTGCAAATACAGCTACATTTTCTTCAAAGTTAGATAGCTTAGATAATAAAAATCATTTAACACCGGCAAATCTTAACTCAATGTTCCATAGATCAATTGAAAAAGATTTTGTAACCAATCAATTAAATGATATTTTTGGACAAATTGCTTCCATTCATCAACCAAGACCTACCATTGGTGCTTTTGGAGATGAGGGAGCAGCTAACCATTTGAGAGTCTCATCTTCCCATTCAAAAGAAGGTTTCCAGGTTTTTGTTCATGGGGGCAGCGCCTTTAGATATAACAAATTAGTTAAAAGACAAGCATTAGAAATCTCTTCTAGCATAAGCAAATCACACAAATTAGATGAAACAAAAGTTTTTTTTCTTCAGCAAAATCAAGAGGCCATCCGTGAAGGGAGTTTTCATAATGATATTGTGAGCCTAGCCAATGAAAATTTGTTTATTGCTCATGAAAAAGCTTTTGAAAATAAAGCTGATTTAAATGAATTAATAGGAATACTCAAAGCAAATGTTAATAATTTTTTATACATAGAGATACCGGATGCTTTAATTAATCTCAAAGACTTAGTTTCAAGCTATCTTCTTAATTCTCAGCTGGTTACCAAATCAGATAATCAGATGATGATTATATTCCCTTTAGAGGTACAAGATTATAGTAACTGCGGTAGCTGGATAGACTCACTAACTGAAAATAGTCCAATAGATTCAATAAAATACGTAGATATTAGGCAAAGTATGATGAACGGCGGAGGGCCAGCATGCTTGAGATTCCGTGCAACCTTTGAGGAGAATGAGATTTCAGAAATTAACTCTTCATATCTCATGGATCATCACAAGATTCAATCAATAAAAGATTTAGTTAATAAACACTATAGAGATAAAATACATCCTGATGATTTGGCTGATCCAAGTTTAATGGAGGAATCCTATTTATTTTTAGATGAACTAACTGAACTGCTTAATCTAGGGAGCATTTATTCTTTTCAAAAAACTTAATCAGAGTTTGAAAGGGTTGATTGTAACGATTCAAACTTATCTGTAAATTCTGTCAATTTATGCCTCTCTTTCTTAATAACTTCCGGCGGGGCATTATCAACAAATTTCTTGTTACCAAGTTTTTGTTTAATTCTTTTAATTTCTTCAGCAAGCTTTGAAGCTTCCTTTTTCATCTTCTTAATTTGTTCCTCTGAATTGAATAATTTTTCAACAAGAATATGAATCTTAATTTGGTCACTTATCACCGTAATTGAATTCGAAGGCTCTGATTCAGAAAGTTTAATACTTGCAAGGTTTGCTGTTTTGCAAATTACAGCTTCATGATCAGAAATAATTTTTTGGAAATCAGCATTATGTTTCCCAGAAATCTCAACTTTGATAGGTCCATTAGAAATGCTTGGATTATCTGACTTCAAGGATCTAATTGTTGAAATTATTTCTAATATTTTATCTACTGAATGATTGGATTCTCGGCCAACAGCATTAATGCTTTGATCAAATAGCGATTCAACTAGAAATTTATTGTCTGTTTTAAATCCTAAACCTTTAATCTTTTTATTGAGCTCTTCTGTAATAAAGGGCATAAAGGGATGAAGCAATATTAAGATCTTTTGGAACTCTTTGATCATACTATGAATTACTTTTGAAGCATCATTTTTTTGATCATCAAGAAAGACTTTCATAAATTCAATATACCAATCGCAGTAATTACCCCATACCAGCTCATATAAACTATTGCTTGCTAAATCAAATCGGTAATCATCGATATGTTTTTTTAGCTCTTGGTAAGTTTCAAAAGTTTTTCTTGCAATCCAATCTGAATAAATATTCGATTCAATATCTTCGGTCATGACAAAGTTATTTTTTTTAATTTGAAACTCAATAAAATTGAATGCATTCCAGATTTTATTGCAAAAATTTCTATAGCCTTTGATTCTACCTATATCAAAGTTAATGTCTCTGCCTGGTGAAGCAAGAGCATAATATGTAAATCTCAGAGCATCTGTTCCGTAACCTTCAATACTGTTTGGAAACTGTTTAGTTGTTTGCTTTGAAATTTTTTCTTTAAGCTGTGGCTGCATCAAGCCCGTTGTTCTTTTGATCAATAAATCTTCAAGAGAGATGCCATCGATCAAATCAATAGGATCAATAATATTGCCCTTTGATTTTGACATTTTTTGACCATTTTCATCTTTTATAAGCCCCGTAATAAAAACTTCTTTAAACGGAATTTCATCTAAGAAATAATTGGTCATCATGATCATTCGAGCGACCCAAAAGAAAATAATATCAAAGCCTGTAACTAAAGTAGTGGTTGGGTGGAAAGAGCTAAGCTTTGGAGTTTTTGAAGGCCATCCTAGTGTTACAAAGGTCCATAGGCTTGAAGAAAACCATGTATCAAGAACATCCTCATCTTGTCTTAATTTACCTTTGATTTTAAATCTCTCTCTTATGTCTTCCTCAGATGAACCCACATAGTAGTTTGAGTTTTCGTCGTACCAAACTGGTATTCTATGACCCCACCATAACTGGCGACTGATGCACCAATCTTGGATATTTTCTAGCCATTGAAAATATGTTTTTTCCCAGTTACTAGGCACAAACTTTATGTCACCATTTTTTACTAAATCAATAGCAGAGAGCGCCATCTTTTTTGTATCCACATACCATTGATCATTAAGAAAGGGCTCTAAAATCTCATCTGAGCGATCTCCGAAGGGAAGGGAGGTTTCATATTCTTCAACACCAGCAATTAAATCTTCAGATTCTAAATTTGCTAGAATCTTTTTTCTTGCCTCAAACCTATTTAATTCATGGAAGTTTTTTGGAGCACACCCACATATTTTTGCGTGCTTATCTAAAATAGATATAGGTTTAAAGGAAGATTCATCTCCTTGAATAATATTATTTTTATTATCCATGCTTAGACCATGTCTTTTACCTATCTCATAATCATTAAAGTCATGTCCTGGAGTAATTTTTACTGCCCCTGATCCAAAATCTATATCCACATAATCATCTGCAATAATAGGAATTTTTCTGTTACAAAGTGGCAGTTCAACATCCTTACCAATATATTCTTTGTATCTTTTGTCATCGGGATGAACTGCTATTGCCATGTCACCTAATAAAGTTTCAGGTCGAGTTGTAGCCACTGTAATAAACTGATCAGAGCCATCAATTTTATATTTAATGCTGGTGAGCTTTACATTTTTTTCTTTATTGACAACCTCAAGGTCAGATAATGATGTTTGAAGAGCTGGATCCCAATTAACAAGTCTAGATCCTCTGTAAATTAATCCATCTTCATGTAATTTGTTAAAGGCCAGAATTACAGCGTTTTGGTAGTCTTCATCATAAGTAAATCGCTCAGATTCCCAATCCAAGCTAGCACCCAGCCTTCTGAGTTGATTTGTGATGGTATTGCCAGATTTATTTTTCCAGTCCCAAACCTCTTTTTCAAATTTTTCTCTGCCCAGCTCTTTTTTTGTTTTGCCAGCTTCCAACAATTGTCTTTCTACAACCATTTCGGTTGCGATGCCGGCATGATCAGTTCCTACCTGCCAATGAGTTTTGTATCCACTCATCTTTTTATACCTAATCAAGCAGTCCATGATTGCATTTTGAAATCCATGTCCCATATGCAAGGTACCCGTGACATTGGGCGGAGGAATCATGATGCAGTAGGGGGTTTCTCCCTCGGATTGAGAAAATAATCCCGAGGCTTCCCACTCTTTATAAAGGGATTCTTCTATTTTTGATGGATCATATTGTTTGGAAGCCACTATTCTACTTTGACGACAAAACCATTTCCGTTAATAAGGGAACAGGCCTCCCTGTACTTCCTTTTTTTGGACTTGTAACCCATGCAGTTCCAGCTATATCTAAATGTGCCCATCTAAAGTCTTCAGCAAATCTTGACAAGAAGCACGCAGCAGTAATTGTTCCTGCTCCACTTCCACCAATATTGGCAAGATCAGCAAAGTTAGTTTTTGTACAGTTTTGATACTCATCCCATAAAGGTAGCTGCCAAGCTCTATCAAATATATTTTCACCAGCAGCTAAAATATTGTCTGCAAGCTTTTGATCATTGGACATTAACCCTGAAGCATGCTGACCTAACGCGACTACACAAGCTCCAGTTAAGGTTGCAATATCAATTACATATTTTGGTTTATATCTTTTAACGTAGGTAAGCGCATCACACAAAACAAGTCTACCTTCTGCATCAGTATTCAAGATTTCAATTGTTTGACCAGACATCGATGTTACAACATCACCTGGTTTTGTAGCTTTTGATGATGGCATATTTTCAGCACAAGCCATGACACCAATCACATTTACTTTTGCATTAATTCTTGCAAGAGTCTGCATGACACCAAAAACTGATGCTGCACCCCCCATATCCCATTTCATTTCATCCATTTTCCCGCTGGGTTTAAGTGAGATTCCTCCTGTATCAAATGTTATTCCTTTTCCGACTAGCACCGCAGGAGCAACATTTTTTGGGCCTCCGTTGTACTCGATAATAATCATCCTAGGAGGTTCAATACTTCCTCTTGCAACAGATAAATAAGAACCCATTTTTAGCTGTGCCAATTGTTTTTCATTTAACGATTTTATTTTAAGTTTAGGAAAGATTTTTTTTAGTTGTTTCGCTTTAGATTCTATGATCCTCGGAGTGCAATGATTGGCAGGCAAGTCACCAAGAAACTTTGTTGCATTCATGCCTTCACCAATAGCGTAGCCTTTTTTAACAGCAGCCGAAGTATTTCTAGATTGAGAAGCCGATAATTGAAAACTAGTAAAGGTAACTTTTGAGAGGGGCAATTTCTTTACAGTTTTATTTTTTGTTTTATTAAACTTATATGATGAAGACTCAACGGTTCTTGCAGCTACTTCAACTAAACTTCCAAAAGGATTTGAAATAATTGAATCATTAAGATGAATAGAAAGTTCTTTCTCATTATGAGCATTTGCTAATGAAACCATACTGGTAAACATTTCAACCCATTTTCTTAGCTCCGCTTTGTTATTGGGCTGCTTAATAAATAAAAATTTATTAATTTGCACATTTGGGCATTCCACCCAAGCATGAGTTATGTTTCCTGATGAAACATCCTTAACCGCTTTATCAATGGTCTTTGCTATAACTTGATTTTTTGTTGAACTAAAGAAAGTAGATTTTATGTGCTTCACAAAATCATTACCGTTGGAGGCTTTTTCTACTGCAACGGCGAGAGCACCTGATTTGAATTGTTTAATATTTTTTTTGTCTAAACTCGTATGATTAACTGTGGCAAGGACTTTATAAGTCATTTCATTTTCTCCATGGTTACTTGATATGATTGATATTGTAATCGAACATATTGTCTAAGGCATGCATACCAGTAATATTATTTCTAAACATATTAACCATAAGGTATTTTCTAGCTTTATTTTTATACTTCTAACAATGGTTGGTATTTTGTTTATCTCACGATCTGTAGGATATTTTGAAAAATCAGTTGCAGGTCAATTAGATCCAAAAATTATCCTCAACATACTGATGCTTCGATTACCTGATTTTCTTTCATTTTTAATCCCATTCTCAATCTTTATCAGCCTTTATTTAAATTTTTCAAATCAATATTCTAGTAACGAGATATACGCTATCTTTAATACGGGCACATCTCGGCTTTCGATCGTTTCCAGTTTGAATAAGCAGCTAATCTTGATTTTGATAAGTGTCTTAATATTGAGTGTTTTCATTGGACCAGCAACTAAGCAGATGTCTGAGGAAATTCAGACATTTACGAGTTTTGAAAAGAAGCTTCTTCAATTGCAGCCTAAAATCCTTAATAGTATTCCGGGATCAGCTGGAAAAATTTATTTTGATTCAATGAATCAAGATGGTTTCACCGATGTTATTTTTATTGAACCAAATGGATCTGATATCTCAATTATCCAATCTAAAAAAATGGAGGTTTTAGGAAATGAGGCAGATAACCTTGAATTAAAATTCTATTCTGGACTTATGAGTTTAACCTTAAAATCCGGCGATTCTTTTGAAATTACTTTCAATGAATTCATCCATCCTATAAACCAAGAAAACAGCACATCCTCTGTTTTTAGTTTTAGAAAAGTTTTTGATTTTGACCAGTCCGATAACTTCATTAACTTTCAATGGCGAATTTCTTTGGTGATCATGACACTAAGTTTGATTTACTTTGCTTTTATTTTAGCTCCTTTCTCTCCGAGAGCTTCTGTATCAGCTCAATTTGTTCCTGGGCTGTTAATTTATATTTTATATTTAGCCAGCTTAATCTTTTACAGAGATACTTTCTCTGATGATAGCAAAGTTCTTTATTACGGTTTGTGGCCCGTTCATTTTACTTACATATCGTTAATCACAATCTATTCAAAAAGTAATTACTTTCAATCCCTAATTGCACAAACTTCAAAAAGGCAAATCTTTTTAATGGCCATTATTTTAACCTTAATGACATATTGGATTGCAGGATGAGTATTTTTTTCTCATATATTTATAAACACATTTTTATTAGGTGTTTTTTTATTTCACTTCTAACACTGCTTATTTTTTTTGTTTTAGATTTTGTAATCTCGTTAATTACTGAAAGCTCGGCATTCTCAATGCTTCAAATTCAAAATACTGCTATTGAATCTTTTGAGGTGTTGCTGAGTTATTTTGAAATGATAATGCTTTTAAGCGTTCTAATAACTCTTTCAATATTTAAGCAGGCCAATAACATAGCAATTCTTCAATCATTTGGTCAATCGCCACTTAAAATAAGCATGATTGCTGCATTTGCACCTTTGGTTTTATCTTTTCTATTCATAGGATTTTCACTATTAATACCATCAAATGATGTTGATACATATCCTCAATGGGAGCTTGAAGATCAGTCAATTTCCATTCTGCAAAAAGATAAAGTTATTAGTATTGATTTTTCAAGTAATAAAATTAATAAAGTATTAAGCACAACTCCCAATGACTTGTCTGCAAATACCGAACGATTTTCAGTTTTACAAAAAATGTCATCAAAAACTCTCTCTCTTCCATTTGCAACATTAGCTTTGGTGCTACTGGCTTCAATATTTATATACAAACACCAAAGAAATTTTTCTTTAAGTCAGTCGATTTTCTTTGGAATTGCTGCTGGATTTGGATATAAGCTTATCAGTGATTTATTTTATTTAGGTTTTAGATCGTTCGACCTGAACATTAATTTAGGTATATACATCCCACCAACCATTGCTTTATGTTTTTCCGTATTCTTTTTTTTAAGACTTTCTAAACCCTAATAAGTTTTGTCTTCGAGAGAATGTCATTAATAGCAAGTCTTTGAGGGTGCAAATAAATCAGTAATAAGGGTAGACCAGCAAGCAGAAAAATACATACGTTTATAAGAAATCTAAATGCTGTTTGAAATAATGAGATTCTTTGGTCTCCAATATTTACTAATTTGATCTTCCAAACCTTCATACCTAATGTTTGCCCACCTCGCATCCAAAAGAATGCAAAAAATGACCAAGCTGTAATGATGCTAACAATAAATCCAACAAAGGGATTTAGTGGATTAAAATTATTGAGAAATAACAATACTGATCCAACCAAGAACCAGACCCCTAATAACAAAAGACTGTCATAGATTCCGCAAAGAAATCTAGAAAGAAAACTAGGGTATTGAATGTTAGAATGCATATACCTATCTAGTATAAGGAATTGATTATGTCTCAACAATCCAGTTTTTTTGGTCATCCTATTGGTTTAAGAACTTTGTTTTTAACTGAAATGTGGGAACGAATGTCTTATTACGGAATGAGAGGAATCATGGTTCTATTCATGACCGCAGGACTTACAGGTTCAAATCCAGGGCTTACATTTAGTGCTGTAGAGGCAAATGCAATTTATGGAGCATATATAGGTTTGGTCTATTTTATGGTGGTGCCCGGTGGTTGGCTGGCAGATAATATTTTTGGCTATCAAAAAGCTGTTTTGCTAGGCGCAATAATTATCGCTGTTGGCCATTACACGCTTGCAATTCCTCTTGAACAAACCTTTTTTCTTGGTTTGCTCTTTGTAATCTTAGGGACAGGACTTCTCAAAGGAAATATTTCGGCAATTGTTGGCAAGATGTATGACAACAATGATTCAATGAGGGATGCTGGTTATACGATATTTTATATGTCAATTAATATAGGATCTGTTCTTGGATTTCTTATTTGTGGCTGGTTGGGAGAAAACATTGGTTGGCATTGGGGTTTTGGTGCTGCTGGAATTGGAATGACCTTTGGAGTTTATCAATTTGTAAAGTACAGACATCTATTGGGATCTGCTGGAGCAGAGCCTAATGAAATGGATCCTGATAGAAGAAAAAGACTATTAAGCTACTTTTATGTAGTCGGAGGAATTATTGTAATAGCAGTTTTATTAGCACTATTAGGAGTATTTGATATTGATCCAGTTATATTTGCATCAAGTTATGCTTATTTCTTAGTAATTGTTGCAGGATTATATTTTTTATATTTATTCTTGTTGGCAGGATTAAATCCATCTGAAAAGAAAAATTTGTTATTACTATTCTTTTTATTCATAGGTGCCGCAGCTTTTTGGTCAGGCTTCGATCAATCTGGAGGTTCTCTTACTATTTTTGCTAGAGATTTTACAGATCTTAATTTATTTGGATTTGAGCTCCCGATTAGTTGGATGAATCTCGCAAATCCTATTTTCGTTGTTATTTTTGCACCTGTTTTTGCAGGTATTTGGACTAATCTAGCTATAAGAAATCTAGATCCATCTTTGCCTATGAAGTTTGCAATTGGTTTGTTCTTTATGTGCTTAAGTTTTATTTTGATGGTTTATGCTGTAAATGCTGCTATGCAATATGGCCAGGTAGGAATTCAGTGGTTGCTGATAACTTACTTGCTTCATACCTGGGGTGAGCTTGCGCTTTCACCTATTGGATTATCAGCTTTTTCAAGATACGCGCCAAAAAAATATGCTGGCCAAATGTTCGGTCTTTGGTTTACAGCAAGTGCCATTGGTGGAGTTTTAGCTGGCTTGCTTGGAGGTGAGGCAACCGGTGAAGGACTTGAATCAATGACGCCAATATTTTCTTTTATGATTAAGTATTATCTTGTCATAGGTATAATTTTGGCTCTATTATCTTTTGTTATTAAGCCTGCAGAAAAAGAGAGCGCTAGCTAGTTCCTACTTCCTGTAAGATTTGGAGATATATATCCTTAACCTTTTCTAGGTCATGAATTGGAATATTTTCATTGATTTGATGAATGGTTTTATTAAGTGGGCCAAGCTCAACAACTTGGGATCCCATTGGCGCAACCCAACGACCATCGGAAGTTCCTCCACCGTTATCAATTATTGCTTCTCTGCCATTTATTTTTTTTATAGCTTTTTGAATGGTATCTATGAATTTATTTTCCTTTGTGAAATATGGATCTGCATTTTTAACCCAAGATATCTCATAATTAAGATTGTTTGCTTCAAAAATTTCTAGAATTCTATTTTTTAGACAATCTGCTGTTGATTCTGGAGAAAATCTTAAGTTAAAAACTAAATCGAGTGAGTTTGGAACAACGTTTGTAGCACCTGTTCCGCTAGAAATGTTAGAAATTTGAAAGCTAGTGGGTTCAAAAAATTCATTTCCCTCATCCCATACCTCCTCAGAGAGAATGCGTATGACTTCACCGGAAAGATGAATAGGGTTAATTACTTTTTTAGGGTAAGCAACATGACCCTGCTTGCCAATAACTTTTAAATATCCAGTCAAGGAGCCTCTTCTGCCTCTTCTTAACGTATCTCCAACAATATTCGAAGAGCTTGCTTCTCCAACCAAACAGTAGTCAATAAACTTACCTTCTTGTGTTAAATCATCTATGATCTTCTCGATTTTCCCGTCCTCTTTTTCACCTTCCTCGTTTGAAGTAAGAAGAATCCAAATTTGGAAATCTGGATTTGGATTAAGTTTTAAAAATTCTTTAGTAGCAATCATAAAAGCTGCGATGCTAGACTTCATATCTGCTGCGCCTCTTCCATAGAGAATATTTTCATTTACCTCTGCTGCGAAGGGCGGAAAGCTCCACTGATCAATTGGACCTTCAGGCACTACATCAGTATGACCAAGAAAACAGAATACAGGACCTGATGAGCCATATCTTGCTAGTAAATTTTCTACATTTGAGTAATTTATTTTTTGTACGTCAAAATTTAGGTCAACTAATTTTTTCTCGATAACATCAAAGCATCCATTATCCTTTGGAGAGATCGATTTAATTCTAATAAGTTCTTGAGCTAGTTCTAAAAGATTCATTTAATTTTTATGCAACTCTTCATTAAGCTTTACTGATTTTTTATTTGGTACCGCCTCAACCTGACCTGTTAAAGAATTTCTTCTAAAAATAAGGTTAGATTTTCCAGATAACTCAGATGCCTTCACTATTTTATCTTCATCAACTATAGAGACTTTCGATCCAGAAGTTAGGTATAAACCAGCTTCAATTATACAGTCATCTCCGAGAGGTATTCCTAATCCAGAGTTAGCGCCCAAAAGACATCTTTTTCCAACACTAATTTTTACATTATTGCCCCCAGAAAGTGTGCCCATCGTACTTGAGCCGCCTCCAAGATCAGAGTGTTCTCCAACAACAACACCTGCAGAAATTCGACCTTCAATCATTGCTGGACCTAAGGTGCCAGCATTAAAATTTACAAAACCTTCATGCATGACAGTTGTTCCGCTTGCTAGATACGCTCCTAATCTAACTCTAGAGCCATCTGCCACTCTTACTCCTGAAGGAGCCATATAATTTAGCAAAGGTGGAAATTTATCAATACTATAAACTTGTAGCGGTAGATCATCATTGCCATCTAGGTAGAAGGGCACAATCTCGTCCACACATATTGGCCCTTTATTAGTCCATGCAATATTTCTTAAAGTTTGGAATAAACCTTCTAGATTTAATGTATTAGGTTTAAATGATCTATAAGAAATGAGGTGGAGCTTTAAAAACGCAACCGCAATAGAGTTTATTGGCTCATCATTCTTAATTTGAGTAAGAACATATCTCTTATTTTTTTGCAAAGGCTTTATTTTAATGTCATCGATTGAAGATATAAATTCATCTTTGTTTATGTCAAAAACAAAATCATTTTTACCTAACATCTTTGAAAAGGCGTTAAATAATTCATTGCCTTGATCAATAATTTTTGTGAAATGAACTTCAATGAGCTGATCATTTGAGTCAGTTGAACCAATTCCAAACCCAATGATTGGGAATTTTAAATTTTGATCAAACATATCTATAAATTATTAAGACTTTTTGTAAGGTCATTTTTTTTATTTTTAGTTAAGAATTTCTCATTCTTTGAGTCTAAAAGCTGAAAATTATCTTCCACTCTCTCACCCAAAGTAGTAATTCTTGCAGAATGTACATCAATATTTAAATCAAGGAAAGATTTTGCAATTTTTACTAAGAGCTTTGGTTGATCAAGCGTCTCAATGCACAGCAGAGTTTTCATGAGATTTTTATCTTCTGAAAAATTAATCTTAGTAACCATTTGAAATGGCTTATTTATTTTTTTTGAAAGCTTAATATTTGAAGTGGGAGACAATATGCCCTTATTTATTTTATTTATGATTGATTCAAAATCAGATTTATATAGGTTGTTGCCAAGCTTACGGTGTTTGACCAAGAATGAGTTCAATGCAAACTTATTGTCATTAGTGGTTTGAATATCGGCATCGTAAGTTTCTAGCATCATACTATCGATTAATTCACATGCACGTAAGAATAGGCCTTTCCTGTTCGCTGTAAACAATGTTAAAGAAATATAATCGTTTAATTTTCGTATTCCAGCACTCGATTGGCCATCATAGTTAGTGATTATTCCCGCATGTGACTTGAGAGATGCAATATTATTTTTTTGAAAATAAGACTCTGGCAGCATTTTCCAAATCTTAGAAATTTTATTAATTTCAGTTTTAGAAAACGCCTCTAAAGTTCTAGCTTTTCTGTCTTTAATGCTGATCTTCTGAGGCACTTCCTCCTGATTAAGAATACTTCTAGAAGTAATGTATAGGCTTTTAAGTAGGTCGTGTTTCCAAGAATTCCATAAATTAGGATTCGTGCCCCTGATATCATTTATTGTCAGAAGAAATAGATAGTTCAATTTCTCGATGGTATTTACAGTTGCAATAAATTCATCAACTGTGTGTTTGTCATGAACATCCTTCTTTTGAGCAATTGAGGACATAAAAAGATGATTTTTTACAAGCCAAACCAATAATTCCTCATCTGCTTTAGAAATCCCAGCTCTAAGGGCAAAATCATGGACCATGCTAGATCCTATCTCAGAATGATTGCCTCCCTTTCCCTTGCCTAGGTCATGAAATAGCCCAGCCAAATATAGTATTTCAATCTTTGGAAGCCTTCTAATGAGCTCTGATTCCATATCAAAATCTTTAATATTAGTTCCGATATACATTTGACGCATATTTCTGACAACCTTGAAAGTATGTTCATCAACGGTATATATGTGGAACATATCAAACTGCATTTGTCCCTGTATCATTTTGAATTCAGGAATAATCTTTCCAAGGATTCCCAACTGCTTCATTTTTTTAAGAATGCTGGATAGATGATGTTTAGATTTAAGTAATTCTAGGAATTGTTGTTGTATTTTTTTGTGCAGGAATTGCTTATCTTGAATCTTTTTTAATGCTAACTTAATTTTGTAAGCAGTTTGAAGATTAAGTTCGAATAGATTTTTATTGCTAGCTAACTTTTGGAAGACATCGAGGATATCACTTGGTGAATTAATTTCTCCATCGTAAATAAATTTTTTTGTAATGCCTTTTATTAATCTATCAAAATCAATGTTTGATCCGAAATGACCAGTATCTTCAATGCAGGCTTGCAGAAATAGCTGATGAAAATCAGTAATCGTTGAAGCATCATTAAAAAAATCTTTCATAAATTTTTCTACCGCAGAAAGGCTTCTACTATTGCGATATTTAAACTGTTTAGCCGCATCAACCTGAAGCTCAAAGCTAAGACGGTTTTGATTGCTTTTTACATTGAGCCAATATCGAATAATTTTCATCCGACGAGAGGAGTTTAATAATGACTTCATCTCACTGCGATTGAAGATATCCATTTTCAGTTTCTTAATGCTGTCAATTTCAAGGCATTTTTGACAAATCCATTCAACGCTATGAATATCTCTTAGGCAACCAGGCGACTCTTTGATATCTGGTTCAAGATTAAACTCGGTTGAATTAAATTTTTGATATCTTTCAATTGCTTCATTTTCCTTGAAGTTAAAAAATACCTTCTTTCTTATTTTTTTATGCAATGCTTTTAAATCAAGATTAAATGCAGTTATATTCTTTTTTGATCCTGATAAAACTCTGATTGATAGCAAGGACGTATACTCTTGCAAGTCATTTCTTGCTAGTTTTTGCATGGTAGGCACGGAACGAACAGAATGACCAACCTTAAAGTTTTGGTCCCATAACCAAGAAACAAAATTATTTAGTTCTTTATCAGGCTTTTTTTTAGGATCTTGATCAATGATTGTTAAATCTATATCAGATGCAGGGAATAGCTCTTCTCGTCCATAGCCACCTATTGCGCACAAGATATATCTTGAAGACAAACCATTCTCAGAAAATCTTTTGCTAAGAGCCTTATCAATAACCCGAGTCCTTTTCTTAAGATATTTGTCTACGCCAACTGGATTTTTTAAAAGAATTTTTAGATCGTTTAAAAACTCTTCATCAATTAATTCTAAGGACTTATGCAAAATTTTCTTCTGATCGTTGGGTGAGAACTTCAAACCCTTGTTCTGTAACCGCGATTGTATGCTCCCATTGAGCTGAATTTCTCCCATCCTTAGTCTCAACAGTCCATCCATCACTTAATAATTTAGTATGCTTCTTTCCCTGATTAATCATGGGTTCAATGGTAAAACACATTCCAGCTTTTAGTTCTAGTCCATTCCCAAATTTTCCATAGTGCAAAACCTGGGGTTCATCATGATAAACCTTGCCAATTCCATGACCACAGTAATCTTCAACTACACTGTAATGATTTTGCTCTGCATGCTTTTGAATTACCGCCCCGATGTCTCCAAGTCGTGCTCCAGGTCTGACCACTTCAATAGCCTTATATAAACATTCTTGAGTTACCTTAACCAGGCGTTCATTATGAGGCTGTGTTTTACCAACTAAGAACATTTTGGATGTATCGCCATGCCATCCATCCTTTAAAACTGTTACATCAATGTTAATAATATCTCCATCTTTTAAAATCTTATTTGGAGAGGGGATACCATGACAAATAACTTGATTAACACTGGCACAAATTGTTTTTTCATACCCTCTATATCCAACATTTGCTGGGACAGCTTTTTGAACTTCTGTAATATGCTTAAAACAGATAATATCAAGCTCTTCTGTAGATACTCCCGGTACGACAAAAGGAGTTACTACATCCAAAACTTCGGCAGCAAGTTGCCCTGCAGTTCGCATGCAGTCAATCTCTTGTTGACTTTTTAAATTTATAGCCATTTAATTACTATTTTGTGTGGACGTAGTCACTTAATGTATGTAAAGTACAATTTTAATGCCTGCTTGTAATTTTAGCTCATTAAAATCTAAAAATTTTCCTATAAATTTCAATCTGTTTTTCCCTGTTGGAGATCAAAATTGAGTGGTTTCCCGGCTTATTTGTACCTCGAAAATGGTGAATTATACAGTGGTATTGGCTTTGGTATAAAAAAGCATGAAACAGCCGAAGTTGTATTCAACACAGCACTTAGTGGATATCAAGAAATAATTACTGATCCCTCATATGCAAAGCAAATAATCACTTTTACAAATCCGCACATTGGAAATACAGGTATCAACGAAGAAGATAATGAAGCTAGTTCTATTTATGCAAGCGGAATTGTTATTAGGTCTTTAACTGAAACACCTAGCAGCTGGAGAAGCAAAACCTCTCTTCAGGATTTCTTAATAAAAAATAATTCAATTGGAATTAGTGGTATTGATACTAGAAAGCTTGTAAATACTTTGCGAGAAACTGGTTCACAAAGAGCAATCATTGCTGCAAATGATTCATTGGATCCAAAAGATGCTAAAAAAGAATTAGAAAAATTTTCTGGACTCGGGGGACTTGATTTAGCAAAGGCAGTTTCAACAAAAGATTCATATACATGGGATGAGGGTGTGTGGCCTGATTTCAAAAAAACTTCATCAGATTTCCACATAGTGGCAATTGATTTTGGAATAAAAGAAAACATTCTCAGGCTGCTAGCTGAACATGTCGGTAAAATAACAGTGGTTAATGCGCAAATATCAATTGAGGAAATTCTAAATTTAAAACCAGATGGGATTTTTCTGTCCAATGGGCCAGGAGATCCAGAACCTTGCTACTACGCAATTGAAAATATTAAGATTGCTTTGGACAAAAAAATTCCAATTTTTGGAATTTGTTTAGGACACCAACTTCTAGCAATTGCAGGCGGCTGCAAAACTTACAAAATGAAATTTGGTCATCATGGTGCCAATCATCCTGTTCAAGACTTAAGATCAAATGAAGTAGCAATAACTAGTCAGAATCACGGTTTTGCTATCGAAGAAAAATCTATACCTAAGGATATAACTATTACCCATCGCTCACTATTTGATAAATCAATTCAAGGAATACAATTTGATAATAAACCAGCATTTAGTTTTCAAGGACATCCCGAGGCGAGCCCTGGACCCCATGAGCTCATCAGCCTATTTAATAAATTTAAAGACATGATTGAGGAAAATATTGCCTAAAAGAACTGATATTCAATCAATCATGATTATAGGTGCAGGCCCAATTATTATTGGTCAAGCATGCGAATTTGATTACTCCGGAGCACAAGCTTGCAAGGCTCTAAAAAAAGAGGGCTTTAGGGTAATTTTGGTCAATTCTAACCCAGCCACAATTATGACTGATCCAACTTTGGCTGATAAGACATACATCGAACCAATTGAGTGGCAATCAATTGAAAAGATTATTGAAAAAGAAAGACCTGATGCAATATTGCCGACCATGGGTGGCCAAACTGGTTTGAATACCGCACTAACATTGGCAAAAGAGGGAGTACTTGAGAAATATGGTGTTGAGCTAATTGGCGCATCTAGAGAAGCTATTGATAAAGCTGAAGATAGGGAATTATTTGACAAAACAATGAAATCAATTGGAATTGATACACCAACCTCAGGCATAGCTCACTCAATGGATGATGCATTCGCAGTCCAGAAAGAAATTGGATTTCCATGCATTATTAGGCCATCTTTCACCCTCGGTGGAACGGGTGGTGGAGTAGCATATAACATCCAAGAGTTTGAAGAGATTTGCAAGAAAGGATTAGACCTTTCACCAACAAACGAATTGCTTATTGATGAATCACTTATTGGTTGGAAGGAGTTTGAATTAGAGGTTGTAAGAGATAGAAATGACAATTGTATTATTATCTGTTCAATTGAGAATATTGATCCCATGGGTGTTCACACTGGCGACTCAATCACAATTGCACCAGCGCAAACACTAACAGATAAAGAGTATCAGGTCCTGCGAGACTTATCTTTTAAGATTTTAAGGGAAATTGGTGTTGAAACTGGCGGTAGCAATGTCCAATTCGCTGTAAACCCGTCAACTGGGAAGGTAGTTGTAATTGAAATGAATCCTAGAGTTTCAAGATCTTCAGCTCTTGCATCAAAAGCTACAGGTTTTCCAATAGCAAAAGTTGCGGCTCTGTTGTCGGTTGGTTTTACTCTTGATGAACTTAAAAATGACATTACTCAGGGATTAACTCCCGCTTCTTTTGAACCATCTATTGATTATGTTGTTACGAAAATTCCAAAATTTGCTTTTGAAAAGTTTCCTCAGGCTAACTCTAGACTAACAACTCAAATGAAATCAGTTGGTGAAGTTATGTCTATTGGAAGAACTTTTCAAGAATCTTTTCAAAAAGCTCTACAAAGCATGGAAGAGGGTCTTTATGGTTTTGAATCCATCCTCGATTCTGAAAAAAATCAAAATGAAACGTTGCAATATGAGCTAACTTTTCCAGGTCCTAGCAGAATGCTTTATTTAGCTGATGCAATGAGACTTGGTTGGGATGATGAGAAACTTCATAAGCTGACAGGGATTGATCCCTGGTTTCTTTTCCAATTCAGAGATTTGATTAACGAAGAGTTAAATCTAGAGGGGCTCAGAATAGATCAAATTGAAAAAGAAAAGATCCTTGCTTTAAAACAAAAAGGATTCTCAGACAGAAAACTGGCTACCTGTCTTAGAAGTGAAGAGAAAGAAATTAGAAAAAGAAGAATTTCTGAAAATATCCTCCCAGCCTTTAAGAGGGTTGATACTTGTGCTGGAGAATTTGCAACCGAAACTGCCTATATGTATTCAACTTATGATGGTTTTTGCGAGTCAAATCCAACAGAAAATAAAAAAGTAATTGTTTTAGGCAGTGGACCAAACAGAATAGGGCAAGGCATTGAATTTGATTATTGTTGTGTTCATGCATCAATGGCTTTACAAGAGGAAGGATATGAATCAATCATGATTAATTGCAATCCTGAAACTGTGTCCACTGATTACGATACTTCGAACAGGCTTTATTTTGAACCAATAACTGAAGAAAAAGTTTTAGATATAATTGAATTAGAAAAGCCAGTGGGTGTAATCATTCAATTTGGCGGCCAAACTCCATTAAAACTTGCTGAAGCTTTACATGATAAGGGTGTAAAAATTCTTGGAACTGACATAGATGCTATCGATAGATCTGAGGATAGAAAAAGGTTTCAGGAGTTAATTAATCTGTTGTCATTGAAACAACCATCAAACACTACTGTAATAAATCTTGATGAGGCTTTGGAGGCCTCAGAAACAATTGGTTATCCAATAGTTGTAAGGCCTTCATACGTGCTAGGTGGAAGAGCAATGGAACTAGTTCATAAAAAAGAAGAACTTGTAAAATACTTAGGAGAAGCAGTAGAAATATCTGAAGATAAACCAATTTTACTTGATAGCTATTTAAAAGATGCAATCGAGTTAGATGTTGATGTTATATCTGATGGTAAAGTCATCAAAATTGGTGGAGTTCTTCAACACATTGAGCAGGCAGGAATTCATTCTGGAGATTCCGCATGTTCATTGCCGCCTTATAGCTTAGAAAAAGAAATTATTAATGAAATTAAGACTCAAGCAGAAAAAATTGCGAACGAACTAAATATTATTGGTTTAATGAATGTTCAGTTTGCTGTAATAGAAAATGATATCTTTATCATCGAAGTTAATCCTAGAGCATCCAGAACGGTTCCTTTTATATCCAAAGCAATTGGTATATCGCTAGTTAAAGATGCTACTAAGGCAATGATTGGCAAGAGCCTTCAAGATAATGATTACTATGAATCTTTATCGCCTGAATTATCATTTGTTAAAGAGGCTGTGATGCCTTTTGATAAGTTTCCTCTTGTTGATCCTATTTTAGGACCAGAAATGAAATCTACTGGAGAGGTGATGGGTATAGGCAAAACTTTTGGGGAAGCATATGCTAAAGCTCAGCTCGCAGCAAAGAAAAATATTGTTACTTCTGGAAAAGTCTTTGTGAGCGTAAAAGAGAGCGATAAGAAATATTTGCAAGACCTTATTCCAAAACTTATTGATAGTGGCTTTACTCTTATTGCGACAACGGGTACTGCAAAAACTGTAAAGGATTTGGGTTTTAATTGTGAAATCATCAACAAAGTTACCGAGGGACGACCTCATATTGTTGATGAATTAGTTAACAAAAAGGTAGATATTGTTATTAATACAACTGAGGGAAGGCAATCTATTGAGGATTCAGCCTCGATAAGAAAGACAGCACTTCAAAATAAGATTTTTTGTACCACAACTATTTTTGGGGCATTTGCATTTGTTGAAGCCTTAAAAACTTCAAGAGAGGATTGGTCTTTTACTGCAATCCAAGAAATTAATTAATTCTGAAGTAATTGTATAATGACCTCATGGACAAAAATCCAATTACAAAAGATGGTGAAAAAGCAATAAAAAGTGAACTTCATCAGCTTAAAACTGTAGATAGACCAAATATTTCGCAAGCCATAGCGGAAGCAAGGGCGCATGGTGATTTAAAAGAAAACGCTGAATATCATGCAGCTAAAGAGCAACAGGGCCTTCTTGAGCAAAAGATTGCTGAAATTGAGGCTACACTTGCTAATTGTCAAATCATAGATGTAAAAGAGATCCCTTATACCGGAAGAGTGGTATTTGGATCAACTGTAGAGGTTTACGACGTTTCCAATGATGCTGAAATTAGCTATCAGATTGTTGGAAATCTAGAATCTGATCCTGCAAACGGGAAGATATCCATTGATACACCAATAGCAAAATCGCTTATTGGAAAGTCTGAAGGTGATGAGGTCGCAGTAGAGACACCCTCAGGAAAAATAAGCTTAGAAATTGTTCTAGTAAAACATAATTAATATGTTGCAAGATACTTGGGCATTGAAAGCTCAAAGAGAGGGTTATAGATCTCGCGCGGTTTACAAGCTTGAAGAAATTCTAGTAAAAGTTAAATATAACAACCATTCTTGCAAAGTCTTGGACATAGGGTGTGCGCCTGGAGGCTGGAGCGACTATCTGATCAAGAAATACCCCAAATCATCATTATACGGAATAGATTTACTAGACATAAAGCCAGTGAAAGGATTGAAGTTTTTTAGGGAGGATATTTGCAATATAGATAATATTACTGAGATTCGTAACAAAAAAGGCAGTTTTGACCTTGTCATTTCTGATTTAGCCCCAAATTTAAGTGGTATAAGAGATGTTGATGAGAGCAAGATTCACGAGCTTAATCTTGAGACTTTAAGAATTGCCAATAGTTATTTGAATGATAACGGAATTTTCATAGTTAAAACTTTTCAAAATACGTTGCTCAAAAATTTTAGGATAGAAATGGAAAATTACTTCAGTTTAGTGCAAACTTTCAAGCCCGCTGCTTCAAAAAGCAGATCAGGCGAGATCTATTTATATGGAGATAAATAAATAATGAATAACCTTTTAAGAAATGCATTGGTATGGATCGTTCTCGGGGCTTCCCTCATATTTCTTTTCAACAACATAGAAGAAACTAATT